>NZ_QPFW01000236.1:0-64333 GCF_008122455.1 Enterobacter sp. C6 | reverse complement strand
CTTGCCGCGGTCGCGGAAATCTTCGGCAATACGGGTGGCATACGCGGCACCCTGCATACGCAGCAGCGGCGACACGTCCGCCGGCGCGGCGATGACCACCGAGCGGGCACGGCCTTCCGCTCCCAGAATGTTTTCAATAAAGTCTTTTACTTCACGACCACGTTCGCCAATCAGACCTACAACGATCACATCAGCCTGCGTGTAGCGCGCCATCATGCCGAGCAGGACGGATTTACCCACGCCTGACCCGGCGAACAGGCCCATACGTTGCCCGCGTCCCACGGTCAGCAGGGCGTTAATCGGGCGCACGCCGGTGTCGAGCACATGCTCGATAGGGGTTCGCTGCAGGGGGTTAAACGGTTGGGTGATCAGCGCGCCGGTTTCGGTGGTGTCCGGGGAGGGCAGTCCGTCGAGCGGCTTCCCGCTGCCGTCCAGCACGCGGCCCAGCAGGGCAGGGCCAAGCGGCAGCTGCTTCCCGCTTTGCAGCCCGTCGCCAGACGTGTTTTTGGCGTACACGCGCGCGCCGGGCAGAATGCCTTCCACCTCTTCAAGCGGCATCAGGAACAGGCGCTGGCCGTTGAACCCGACCACTTCGCTTTCCACTTCACGCGTTTCCAGACCGTCCTGACGCTCGATCACGCAGGTCGCGCCCAGCGGCAGCTGCAGGCCGGTGGCCTCTAGTACCAGACCGGTGGCGCGCGTCAGTCGCCCATAACGACGAACAGATGGCAGTTGCGCCATCTTAGTCTCAAAGTTGTCGAGCGTGGTGAGCCAGCGGGTGAGGCGTGCGGTCATCAGACGACTCCCGGTGCCGCCAGGCGGCACAGTTCCTGCCAGCGGGTGGCGACGCTGGCATCCAGATCGCCTTCGTCGGCAGAGACTTTGCAGCCGCCGTGATGTAACGACGGGTCACCGCGCAGGCGCCAGCCGTGCAGGTTTAGCGTCGCCCCCAGGCTCTCTTCCACGCGCTGCAGATCGTCCGGATGGACGCGCAGCTGCGGCTTCCCGCTGAACAGCGGCTCCTGCTGAAGCAGACCCTGAATTTGTTTGATAAGCGCCGTGTTATCCACCACGGGCGTCTGGCCGATCACCTGACGCGCGGCTTCCAGCGCCATCTGCATCAGTCGCGAGGCAATCACGCTGTCCAGCGCGTCCAGCGTGTGCTGAAACTCGCTGACCAGCTGCTGCATGCGGGCATGGATCGGCGCCTGCTGCTGGCGCGCCTGATCGATACCGTGCTCTAACCCTTTCGACAGACCTTCCTGGTACCCCAGCTCGTGGCCTTTCTGCCGGCCTTCGTTCAGACCGGCATTGTAGCCCTGCTCGTGCGCCTGCATTTGCAGCTGAGCCAGCATCTGTGCTTGCTGCTCTTCTTCGCTCAGCTCGGGCTGCTCGACATCCGGGTCAAGCTCCTCGGTCGGGATCGCGGCTGGCGTGAACTCGGAGAGGGGAGGAGCCAGATCGTCCGGCGTCCAGCGCT
This sequence comes from Enterobacter sp. C6, assembly GCF_008122455.1. Classification (NCBI taxonomy): domain Bacteria; kingdom Pseudomonadati; phylum Pseudomonadota; class Gammaproteobacteria; order Enterobacterales; family Enterobacteriaceae; genus Enterobacter; species Enterobacter sp. C6. The sequence continues at coordinate 62,853 of NZ_QPFW01000236.1, read as the reverse complement.
TCCACGGCAGCTCATTAGACATAGGTGTCGTCTCCGCTGCCAATCACCATCTCGCCGGTTTCCGCCAGACGACGAACAATAAGCAGAATGGCTTTCTGTTCGTTTTCCACCTGAGACAGACGAACCGGGCCGCGGTTGGCAAGGTCGTCGCGCAGGATATCGGCCGCACGCTGAGACATGTTGCGCAGGAATTTCTCGCGCAGCGGCTGCTCGGCACCTTTGAGGGCAATAAGCAGCGACTCGGAATCCACTTCCTGGAGCAGGCGCTGGATGCTGCGGTCGTCCACTTCCACGAGGTTCTCGAACAGGAACATCTCGTCGATGATTTTCTGTGCCAGCTCGCCGTCGAATTCGCGAACCGCCGTAATGACCGCCTCTTCCTGCTGTGTTTTCATCAGGTTGATGATTTCCGCCGCCGTTCTTACGCCGCCCATTTTGCTGCGCTTGAGGTTCTGGCCGTCGAGCAGGTTGTTGAGCACCTCGGTCAGCTCCGCCAGCGCGGCAGGCTGGACGCCGCCGAAGGTGGCGATACGCAGCATCACATCGTGACGCAGGCGCTCTTCGAACAGCGCCAGAATATCGGCCGCCTGACCACGTTTAAGGTGGACAAGGATGGTGGCGATAATCTGCGGGTGCTCGTCGCGAATAAGGTCGGCGGCACTCTGTGGTTCCATAAAGTTGAGCGTTTCGATACCGCTGGCGGTATCGCGGGTTTCCAGAATGTCTTCCAGCAGGCTGGAGGCACGCTCTTCGCCCAGCGCCTTGACCAGCACGGAACGGAGGTAGTCGTTGGCGTTGATGTTCAGCGCGGCAAACTGTTCGGCTTCCTGTTCAAACTCTGCCAGCACTTCAGTCAGCTGCTTGTTGGAGATCTGACGCACGTTGGCCATGGCCGCACTGAGAATTTGCACTTCTCGCTGGGAGAGGTGTTTAAACACCTCTGCCGCGCGATCTTCGCCAATGGTCATCAGCAGGATGACGCTTTTATCGGTGCCCGTAAGCGTATTACTCATGTTCGTTACCCATCCACTGGCGAATGACCAGCGCCACGACGCGCGGATCGTTATCTGACATTTCGCGAATGCGCTGGCTCATGACCTCAGCGCCCATGCGCTGGTTAGCACGACGCTGCTGCATCTGTTCATCTTTGCTGAGACGCACTTCAACCGCTTCTTCGGTTTCCTGACGCGCATTCATCTGCTCGCGAGCCGCTTTTTCGGCTTCAGCGCGGCGCTGGAGCTGCGGACGAACGCCCTTACGCCACAGCAGCCACGCGACAATCAGCACCAGCAGCCAGCGGCCTGCGGACATCAGCTGGTCGATAAACGCCTGCTGTTGCCAGAACGGCAGTTCACCGCCGGTCTCTTCAACCGAGTTGAACGGTGAGTTCACCACGTTGAGGGTATCGCCGCGCTTCTCGGAGTAACCCATCGCTTCACGGGTCAGGTTTTCAATCTGCTTCATCTGCTCGGCGGTCAGCGGCAACGGTTTGCCATCCGCCAGCGTTTTGTAGTTCACCACTACTGCAACGGAAAGACGCTGAATATCGCCCACGTTCAGTTTAGTGTGGCGAATCGTCCGGTCCACTTCATAGTTCGTGGTTTCGTTACGACTGCTGGTACGCGGACCGGCGTTACTGGCCGTTGAGGTGGTCTGCTGATTATTTTGCTGACCGTTCTGCTGATTGGCCGGAGGCGTAGAGATCGGCGCCGCGTTAGCCGGGGCCGGCTGGTTAGACAACGCACCCGGCACGCCGCCTGGGTATGCACCGCCGACCTGCTCGTTCGAATTGATCTGGCGTGAACGCATTACCGCCTGAGCCGCATCGCCGTTCGGGCTGTATTGTTCTTCAGTTTGTTCTTTATTCGCGAAGTCGATCTGCGCGGTAACCTGCGCGTGTACGTTGCTGTTACCCACAACCGGGCCGAGGATCGCTTCAATACGACGCTGGAGACGGCTTTCGACATCGGCGGCATATTTCAGCTGTGCGTCATTGAGATCGCGACCGGCGGTATTGGATTGCGTCAGCAGATGGCCGCTCTGGTCAACCAGCGTTACGTTACCCGGCGGCAGACCGGCGACGGCGCTGGAGACAAGATGCGTCACCGCGCTGATTTGCCCTTCGTCCAGCGCGCGGCCAGGCTCAAGGTTCACGGTCACGGAAGCCGAAGGTGATTTCTGTTCACGGACAAATAAAGAAGGTTTAGGCATCGCCAGGTGCACGCGGGCACTCTTCACCGGGCCTAATGTTTCAATGGTGCGGGCCAGTTCACCTTCCAGCGCACGCTGGTAGTTCACCTGCTCGCTGAACTGGCTGATACCGAATTTTTCCTGATCCAGCAGCTCAAAGCCCACCGCGCCGCCCTTCGGCAGCCCCTGCTGAGCCAGACGCAGACGCAGTTCGTGCACCTTATCTGCCGGTACCTCAAGCGCACCGCCATTATCGGCAAAGCGATAAGGGATGTTCATCTGGGTAAGCTGGGTGACGATGGCGCCGCCATCCTGATCGGAAAGGTTACTGTAGAGCGTCCGGTAATCAGGGCTTTTCGCCCACAGGACCATCGCTACAAGGATCGCAATTGCGGCAGCGCCTGCCACGATCAACGGGATTTTAGGATTCGCGCGAAGGCGGTTCATCCACTCGAGTGATTTATTCTGCGGCGCTGTCGATGCTGTTGCACTCATTGCGCACCTCTTAAATCCTGGTGGTTTACGTTATTCGTGTAGAGAAACAAAACTGACTCCCGGGTCGGCAAACACGACAAAAGTTCCATATTGATGGCCCTGCCATTATTTGATGATTCGTGATTTTCTATGGGTCAAATAACCTGGTTTTTTCATGCTATTTACCGCCATTATCTTATTGACAAGCTGTTAGTCTTGACCGCGTAAAAAACCATCCAGGGGAAAGTCATGGCTATACAGGGCATTGAAGGGGTAATCAGTCAGTTGCAGGCAACGGCGATGACGGCCCGTAATCAGAATGTGGCAGATCAGCAGCCGAGCATCAGCTTCGCAGGGCAACTGCATGCCGCTCTTGACCGTATCAGTGATACCCAGACCGCAGCGCGCACTCAGGCAGAAAAGTTCACCCTCGGTGAGCCGGGCGTGGCGCTGAATGATGTGATGACCGATTTGCAAAAAGCCTCGGTTTCCCTGCAGATGGGGATCCAGGTGCGTAACAAGCTGGTGTCGGCCTATCAGGAAGTGATGGGGATGCAGGTTTAAGACCTGTCGATCTTCGCTGGCAGCCGCAGCGCTTTAATGCCACAATATTTTTTTCTTCGAATGCAGGAAAGATGATGAAAAAAATAGCAATTGCTGGCGCGCTGCTGGCACTGACCGGGTGCGTTCAGGTCGATAACTATAACGACGTGATTAAGCATCCTGTCCCGGCGCATCTGGCGGGATACTGGCAGTCGAAAGGGCCGCAGAGCAACATGGTCAGCCCGAATGCGATTGCCACGCTGGTGGTGACGGAAGAGGGCGATACGCTGGACTGCCGTCAGTGGCAGCGCGTGATTGCCGTGCCGGGTAAAATCATGCTGCGTTCAGACAGTTATTACAACGTGACGCGTAAGCTCGATATCTATCCGCTGGAGCGCGATGGCTTGACGCTTGAGTACGACGGGCTGGAGCTGCAGAAGGTCGATCGCCCAACGGTTGAATGCGCCGATTACCTGAGCAAGAATCCGCTGGCGAGTAAACTGCCCTAAAGGTAAACGCAAAACGGCAACCTCGTTGCCGTTTTTGGTGTTTGCGCCCTCTCCCTGTGGGAGAGGGACGGGGTGAGGGCATCAGGCCGCACGTTTCCCGTTCTAAAGCGCATCCTCTATTACCCACACGCTCACGCTTCCGCCTTTGCAGGTAAAAGTGCCTTCGCCATCCGCCGCCGTAGTGATGGTTTCTTCGCGATTGCCGAGAAAATCCCGCCACGTTTTGTTGCCGTAGTTTTCCCCAAGACAAATCACTTTTTCACCGTCGTCCCCGTTTGACATCACCACCACGCAGCCGGGATCGTCATCCGTGCCGCTGCGGCTGAAGGCAATGCAGTTAGGATGGTCGAAAAACAGCGTCTGCACGCCGTGGGCAAAACGCTGACGCGCGAGGATCAGCTCGTGAAGCTGCTCAATGACCGGCATATCAATATGGTACGTTTCACCGTCTCCTCCCGTGTCGTCATAGCTGGCGCCGAAGAGGTCCGGATAAAAGACGCTCGGCACGCCATTTTCCCGCAGCAGGATCAGCGCATAGGCCAGCGGCTTGAACCAGGCTTCGACCGGGGCTTCCAGCGCCTGAAGAGGTTGGGTGTCATGGTTCGCGACGAGGGTGACCGCATGAAACGGATCGGCTTCCACCAGGGTACCGGTGAAGATTTGGCTCATGTCGTAATCCCGACCCTGACGTGACGCCTCGTGGAATTTCATCTGCAGGGGGGCATCAAATAGCATGGTTTTGCCTTCGACCTGGTCAATATAGGCCTGAAGTTTATCCACCTCGTGGGACCAGTATTCCGCCACGATAAACAGCGGCTGGTCGGCGACCTCCTGGACGTGCTCAATCCACTCTTTGTAAAACCAGGCGGGAATATGCTTAACGGCGTCAAGACGAAAACCGTCGCAGCGCGTCTGTTCCATGACCCAGCGGGCCCAGTATTTGATCTCCTCGGTCACGGCGTGATTGCGAAAGTCGATATTTTCGCCCATCAGGTAATCGAAGTTACCCATCTCATCATCAACCTGATCGTTCCAGCCTTCGCCGGTGTAGTCGTTGACGATTTTAAAGATGCCGTCTTCATCAGGGTTTTCAATGTGGTCGACGCCGCTGAAGCATTTGTAATCCCAGATGAACTGTGAATACTGCCCGGCGCGGGCGGGGAAGGTGTAGCGAGTCCAGGCTTCACACTCGATGATCTCGTCATCGATTTGCGTGCGGTCCTGTTCGTTTACGCGCTGAACGCGGACAGATTCCTTCTCATCTGCACCCATTTTGTGGTTGACCACCACGTCCAGCAGCACGGCAATGTCGTTGCTTTTGAGGGCGTTAATGGCCTCCAGCAGCTGCGCTTTGTCGCCGTATTTCGTGGCAATACTGCCTTTCTGGTCAAACTCGCCGAGATCGAACAGGTCGTAAGAGTCATAGCCAACAGAATACCCGCCGGACGCACCTTTATAGGCGGGCGGCAGCCAGATCATGTTGATGCCGATTTCGTTAAGATTGGGAGCTAACGCCGTGACCTCTCGCCACAATTCACCGCCAGCAGGGTAATACCAGTGAAAACATTGTAACAGGGTGGGGTTTTTCATCATCCTTGCTCCAGAAGCCGGTTGGCAGACTTCTGGAGTATGGATGAAGAAATCATAGTTGTGTGTCGCGGGTAAAACTTTCTGGATAAAGAATATTCCCTGACAGCTTTCCATAGGTAGAAGTGATGGATTGCTGTTTACCGGTTTGATCAATCAGACTGCGCAGTTCGTCCATGCGGACTTTCAACAGTGCCTTCAGCGCATTCTCATTTTCAAGGATCATTTCCAGCAGCGCACGCGCTTGCTCAACCTGAGCCGGAGGGCATGACATGATGGGCGTTTGCGAAATCTTTTCCACCAGTTGAACGTAATGCATTTCCTGCTCGATAAGCGCATCCCATTGACCAGAATGTGCGAGATTTAGCATAGCAATGCTCTGAGCATGTAGCGCCTGCCAGTGGCTAAGCGCTGCGCTGGGATTATTCATCAAAAATTATCCTGATATAGAGGACGCATTGGGGCCGATTTGCTTCCACGCATCCGCAATGTTGTTTAATAAACCCTCGACTTCAACAATTGCGTCTACGTCATTACTGACATTCGCCAGTAACAAACGTCGAACCATATATTCGTACAAGGAGGCAAGGTTACCGGACAACTCGCTCTCAACCTCCATGTTCAGTCCTGCTTTTAAACCGTTGTCGATGATGTTGATGGCTTTGGATAAGGCTTCGCCTTTTTCGCGAATTTGTCCGGCTTCCATGAACAAACGCGCGCGAACAAGGGCGCTATGCGCCCCGTCGAACAACATGACAATCAGCTGGTGTGGACTGGCATTCATGACTGCGCTTTCGACTCCTATCTGCTGATAGGATTGAACACCAGAGGTCTTATACATATCCACTCCTGAAGGCTACGACTACTTTTGTGAGAACTGTTGGGTCAGGTAGTTGGCTGTACTGGTCATTTTGGTGACTAATACGTCCAGACTGGTGAACTGGGTTTTGTAACGTGCCATGGTGGCTTCAATTTGAGCATCCATGGCATCGTAACGTTCGCCCAGCGTTTTCAGCGTTTTGTTGATCCCGTCTTTCGCGTTCTGGATCACCCCGGCGCTGCCGGTACTGGTGCTGAGCATGGTGGTCAGCGTGTTGTTCATCTGGGTCGCCATGCCGGTTTTCTTTCCGTCACCGACAAAATACTGCTGTACGGCGTTCGGGTTGTCGGTCAGCGCTTTTTTCAGCTTATCGGTGTCGACTTTCAGGTTACCGACGGTACCGTCCGCGCCTTTCACCGGATCCTGGGTAATCCCCAACTGGGCCATGATCTGAATGGAGCCGGTCTGCACTTCGGTCAGCAGGCCGCGCAGCTGAGACTGAACCCCACGCACGTTCGCATCACCGACCAGCGCGCCGTTGCTGGTAGACTGGCTGCCGGAGCCTGCATCGACCGGAACATACTTCGTCAGGCTGTTAATGGTAGACTGCAGCGAGTTATACGCTGTGACCCAGTCCGTGATCGCCTTCTGGTTCGCATCCGTTGCGCGTGAAACCTCAAGGGTTTCGTCTGCCGTGCTTTGCGCTTTCACGCTGAAGGTGACCCCAGGCAGCGCATCGGTAATGGTATTTGACTGGCGCTCGATCGAGATGTTGTTCACCACCACAATCGCGTTCTGTGCGGCGGTATTCACCGTCAGCGCGCCCGTTTTGGTGGTTGAATCGTAGCCAATGGCGCTTTGCAGCTTGGCGTCGCCGGTAACGCTTACCGTCATCGCACCATCGGTACCGGTGGTTTTTGACGACAGCATCAGGCGGTAATCACCGTCTTTCGCTTTAATGACGCTGGCGGTGACGTTGCCGTTCGCTTTATTAATGGCGCTCGCGATCCCGGCCAGAGACGTATCGCCATCTGCCAGGGTGACCTCTAAAGGCGTTGTGGTACCCGGCTGGGTGATGGTGATTTTACGCGTTGTACCTGTCGTATCGCCCAGCAGATCCGTGTTGTTAGCATAGGAGCCGGTAGTGAGTGCCTGTGCTTTCGCAACCTGGTTGACGTTGACAACAAAGGAACCCACGGACGCGTCAGCCGTTGTGGTGGCAGTAAAGGCCGTGTTGGTGCTGCTAACGGACGTTGAGTTCCAGGTGGTTGCTTTACCCAGTGCAGCGGTCGCAGTCTGCAGCGATGTCATGGCGCTCTGCAGCTTGCCGTAAGCACTTAGCTGTGCGTTATACGTTGATTGCTGGGAAGTAATCGTCGTCAGCTTGGTTTTCTCTGCCGCTTCCAACTGATTATATAAATCCCCGAGTCCTGCAGAACCTATCCCGAGGTTACTGATAGTAGCCATGCATATTTTCCTTAAAATACGAAAGTAGTTCAGGACTCTTATCGGCCTCTCAAGGTAAAAGTTTACGATGGCGAGAAAAAAATAATCCAAAGAATAGACGCGTCCTGGCGGGGTAAATGAAAGGATTGCACTTTAGGGTCATTATCACTGCATTGAAAACACGAATAAGTGTGTGCCTTTTTTGTCATCTCTTTGTGCATTTAAAAAGCGTAAATAATAAGCCTCTGGCGGACCTTAATTGATTTTTTAAAAATAAAATCATTAATAATCATTGAGTTGTAATTTTTTCAAAATTGATTCTAAAGTCTTTTGGGGACCCGTCGATAACCTTGTTGACGGTGAGAGACGCTGTGAGTGTTAGGCACCGGACCTAAAACCCAATTTTTGAAGGAAACAAAATTATGGCAGTTATCAATACTAACCTGTTGTCCCTGACCACTCAGAACAACCTGAACAAATCTCAGTCTTCTCTGGGCACTGCTATCGAGCGTCTGTCTTCCGGTCTGCGTATTAACAGCGCGAAAGACGATGCTGCTGGCCAGGCGATTGCAAACCGCATGACCGCTCAGATCAAAGGGATGACCCAGGCTGCACGTAACGCCAACGACGGTATCTCCATGGCGCAGACTGCTGAAGGTTCTCTGAACGAAATCAACAACAACTTGCAGCGTGTTCGTGAACTGGCTGTTCAGGCAAGCAACGGCACCAACAGCGCATCTGACCTGGCTTCTCTGCAGGATGAAGTTACCGCTCGTCTGGCTGAAATCGACCGTGTTGCGGGCAAAACTGACTTCAACGGCATCAAACTGCTGGACGGCACTGCAGGTACTGCTGGTGTGGTTAAAATTCAGGTTGGCGTTAACGACGGCGACACCATCAACCTGGATCTGAGCGGCGCTAAAGCTGACTCTACTACTCTGGGCGTGAACGCTATCGACCTGAAAGCAATGACCGCTACTGACCTGAACACCATCGACAAAGCTATCGCTACCGTTGATAAAGCACGTTCTGGTCTGGGTGCTGTGCAGAACCGCTTCACTTCTGCAATCAACAACCTGAACAACACCTCTAACAACCTGTCTGCTGCTCAGTCCCGTATCCAGGACGCTGACTACGCAACTGAAGTTTCCAACATGTCCCGCGCGCAGATCCTGCAGCAGGCTGGTACTTCTGTTCTGTCTCAGGCAAACCAGGTTCCACAGACCGTTCTGTCTCTGCTGCGTTAATATTACGCGTGAAACCCCGCTTCGGCGGGGTTTTTTTATCTCTGCTATTTGAGAATCCGCCTGTGAAACAAATCAGTGTCACTCAACCAAAGCTGGTCGCAGATTTTTCATGTGTCGGTGGGGAATGCCGTGAACATTGTTGTCAGGGCTGGACCATCGCGTTTGATAAATCCTCCGTTAACCGTTACCTGAACAGCAAAAATGCCGCCATTCGTCATACGGCGAAAACGGCGATAAAAGTTACCAAAAAACAGTATGGCAACTGGGGCGAAGTGATTTTCCATACGGAAAGTAAAAACTGCCCGTTTATGGATACTGAAAAACTCTGTTCTATTCATAGCGCCATGGGCGCGCAGGCGTTAAGCCCAACCTGTTCGTCGTTTCCACGAACAAACCGGGTCTATAAAAATGAAATCGAAAAATCGCTGAACCTCTCGTGTCCGGAAGTGACCCGACTTCTGTTGAACGATCGGGAGTCTATGTCGATGATGGAATCTGTCATTGTCCAGCAGGACGTCAATACTGCGCCAATGATTGATTTAAAAGCAAAGGTCATCAATCTCTTCTGCCAGAACCTTTTCAGCGTTGAAGCGGTCTGCGTTGAAGAGCAGGTTTACGCCGTGGTGAAATTCCTCATGGTGGCTGAAAAGCTCGAGAATCTCGAAGAGAATATCGGCACGCTTGAAACGGTTTATTTCTCGCTGGTTAACGAACTGGTGAGCGGTAAAATCAAAACGGAACTGGGCGGGTTTAATCAGAACTACAGCCTGAAATTCGCGTTAATTTCGCTTATTCAGAGCTACTTTACGAAGAAAGCGACCGCTCGCGGCGGCGCGGTATTAAACCGCTATTTTACTCAGCTTTATCAACAGTTCGAATCTGTCGGTGATGCCGTACCGGCAGAGAAGGTCATGGAGAACATCGAGTCCGTCTGGCGCGATGTGGCGGGCAGTTACCTGGCGACCAATGACCATTTATTTAAGAACTTTTTTAAATACAAACTCTGGGAGCAGGGCTTCCCACAGAACAATGGCCGCAGCATGTTGAATAATCTTTATTTAATCGTTGCGGAGTTCTATTTCCTGAAAACGTTACTTGCCGGTCAGGCTCTCGTGGCGGGAAAAATTGAACAAGATAATATTATTGATGTTATTTACAGCTTCCACTCCCTTAGCCAGCATAATCAGGAAGCGGGAAAGCTCTTTCATCAACATATAGATAGCGTCAAACTGGGCGACGATCTTTCATTGTTACAACTGTTAATTTAGGCAGAAAAGTTGCCCCTGTTGTGGGCAACCTCAGAATAACCTCATTTTATCCCCCTTTTTCATCCAATTGAACGCCCTGCAGAATCGGATAATCATGCCGATAACTCAACTAACGCAGGGCTGTTTATCGTGAATTCACTCTATACCGCTGAAGGTGTAATGGATAAACACTCGCTGTGGCAGCGTTATGTCCCGCTGGTGCGTCACGAAGCATTGCGCCTCCAGGTGCGCTTGCCGGCGAGCGTGGAACTCGACGATCTGCTACAGGCGGGCGGTATCGGGTTATTGAATGCAGTTGACCGATACGACGCTCTGCAAGGAACGGCATTTACGACTTACGCAGTTCAGCGTATTCGTGGTGCGATGCTGGACGAGCTGCGCAGCCGCGACTGGGTGCCGCGCAGTGTTCGCCGCAACGCGCGCGAAGTGGCGCATGCGATGGGGCAGCTGGAACAGGAACTGGGACGTAACGCAACGGAAACCGAAGTGGCGGAACGTCTTGGCATTGCTGTTGAAGAGTATCGTCAGATGTTGCTCGATACCAATAATAGCCAACTCTTCTCTTATGACGAGTGGCGCGAAGAGCATGGCGATAGCATCGAGCTGGTGACGGATGAGCACCAGCAAGAAAACCCGTTACACCATTTAATGGAAGGGAATTTACGCCAGCGCGTCATGGAGGCTATTGAAGCTCTGCCTGAACGCGAACAGCTGGTATTGACCCTTTATTACCAGGAAGAGCTTAACCTCAAAGAGATTGGCGCTGTTCTGGAGGTGGGAGAGTCGCGGGTGAGCCAGCTGCACAGCCAGGCCATTAAACGCTTACGAACCAAGCTGGGTAAGTTATAGGTGATTGATTCACCTGAAAAATGCCGCACAACGTATTGACAACCAGGAGTTATCATGACGGTGCAGCAATCTAAAAGACGGCCTTTAAGCCGCTACCTGAAAGACTTTAAACACAGCCAGACGCATTGCGCCCACTGTAACAAGTTACTCGATCGTATCACGCTGGTTCGCCGGGGCGAAATCGTCAATAAGATTGCGATTTCGCGTCTCGACACGTTGATGGACGAAGCAGCATGGCTCGAAGAGCAAAAAGAGTGGGTGGCGCTTTGCCGTTTCTGTGGGGATCTCCACTGCAAAGAGCAAAGCGACTTCTTCGACATCATCGGCTTCAAGCAATTCCTGTTTGAACAAACGGAGATGAGCCACGGCACCGTTCGCGAATATGTGGTTCGCCTGCGTCGCCTTGGGCAACATCTGACCGTAAACAATATTTCTCGCGATCTGCTGAAAACCGGTTATCTGGATGAAAATCTGGAGCCGTGGCTGCCTGCGACCAGCACCAATAACTACCGAATTGCGCTGCGCAAGTATGCGCAATACAAGGTACAAATGCCGGGTGCCATAAAGCAGAAAGCCCACGCCGGAACAACTTCTGATATATATTAAAAAAGAATAAGATGTAGCGCAGTCGCCTTTGACGTTACAGGCGATTTCTCTACACTACGTAAAAATTCCACTATATCGGGGTATTTATGAAATTTGCACTTCTGGGTCGTCAGGCGCTGATGGGTGTTATGGCCGTTGCGCTGGTTGCAGGCATGAGCGTGAAAACGTTCGCCGCAGAAAACCTGCTGAATAAAGTAAAAGAGCGCGGTACGCTGCTGGTCGGGCTGGAAGGAACCTATCCTCCGTTCAGCTTCCAGGGCGATGACGGTAAGCTGACCGGTTTCGAAGTGGAGTTTGCTGAAGAGCTGGCGAAGCACCTCGGCGTAAAAGCGTCACTGAAACCGACCAAATGGGACGGTATGCTGGCGTCGCTGGATTCCAAACGTATTGATGTGGTGATTAATCAGGTGACCATTTCTGACGAGCGTAAGAAGAAGTATGACTTCTCTACGCCGTACACCATTTCCGGTATTCAGGCGCTGGTGAAGAAAGGCAACGAAGGCGGGATTAAAACTGCCGCAGACCTGAAAGGGAAGAAAGTCGGTGTTGGTCTGGGGACTAACTACGAAGAGTGGCTGCGCCAGAACGTGCAGGGCGTGGATATCCGCACCTATGATGATGACCCGACGAAATACCAGGATCTGCGCGTGGGCCGTATCGACGCTATTTTGGTTGACCGCCTGGCAGCGCTGGATCTGGTGAAGAAAACCAACAACACCCTGGCGGTAGCGGGTGATGCGTTCTCTCGTCAGGAATCAGGTGTGGCCGTGCGTAAAGGTAACGAAGACCTGGTCAAAGCGATTGATTCCGCGATTGCTGACATGCAAAAAGACGGAAGCCTGAAAGCGCTCTCCGAGAAGTGGTTCGGTGCAGACGTCACGAAATAAGTTTCTGACGTAAAAAAAGGCGCTTTTAAAAGCGCCTTTTTTATTTCTTTCGCGTCTGCGTGCATAATGAAAAATATCACATTTTGTCAGAGTTACCGGAGAACCCATGTCACTACAGAATTTAACGCGCTTTCCTCGCCTGGAGTTTATCGGCGCGCCGACGCCGCTGGAGTACCTGCCGCGATTTTCTGATTATTTAGGGCGCGATATTTTTATTAAGCGTGATGACGTGACGCCCATGGCGATGGGGGGCAATAAGCTGCGTAAGCTGGAGTTTCTGGCGGCGGACGCCCTGCGCGAGGGCGCGGATACGCTCATCACTGCCGGGGCTATCCAGTCCAACCACGTTCGTCAGACGGCAGCAGTGGCGGCAAAGCTCGGACTCCATTGCGTGGCATTGCTGGAAAACCCGATTGGCACGCGGGCAGAAAACTATCTCACCAACGGTAACCGTCTGCTGCTGGACCTGTTTAATGTACAGGTCGAAATGGTGGAGGCGTTGACCGACCCGACCGCCCAGCTTGATGAGCTGGCGACGCGTCTGGAAGCGCAGGGTTTCCGCCCCTACGTTATCCCTGTTGGCGGTTCGAATGCGCTTGGCGCGCTGGGGTATGTGGAAAGTGCGCTGGAAATTGCCCAACAGTGCGAGGGTGCGGTGGGCCTCTCCTCCGTGGTTGTCGCGTCCGGCAGTGCAGGCACGCATGCCGGGCTGGCGGTAGGGCTAGAGCAACTGCTGCCGGACGTCGAGCTGATTGGCGTGACGGTGTCCCGCAGCGTCGCGGATCAGAAGCCGAAAGTGGTGACTTTACAGCAGGCGGTCGCCGCGCAGCTGGAGCTGAAGGCAAAGGCCGATATTCTGCTCTGGGATGACTATTTTGCGCCGGGTTACGGCACGCCGAACGAAGAGGGCATGGAAGCGGTGAAACTGCTGGCCCGCCTCGAGGGGATACTGCTCGATCCGGTGTATACCGGCAAAGCGATGGCCGGACTGATTGATGGCATTGCGCAGAAACGCTTTAAGGATGAAGGGCCGATTTTATTTGTCCATACAGGCGGGGCGCCTGCGCTGTTTGCCTACCATCCTCATGTCTAAAAGTCAGGTCGAAAAATAATAATGCAAGAAAGTATTCAACTGGTTATTGATTCTCTGCCGTATCTGCTGAAAGGTGCGGTATTTACGTTACAGCTCAGTATCGGCGGGATGTTCTTCGGGCTGGTACTGGGATTTGTGCTGGCCTTAATGCGCATGTCACCCATCCTGCCGGTGCGCTGGCTGGCGCGTTTTTATATCTCCGTCTTTCGCGGTACGCCACTTATCGCCCAGCTCTTTATGATCTACTACGGCTTACCGCAGTTTGGTATCGAGCTAGATCCGATTCCCGCAGCGATGATTGGTCTGTCGCTCAATACTGCGGCGTATACTTCTGAAACCCTGCGTGCGGCCATCTCCTCCATTGACAAAGGGCAGTGGGAAGCGGCGGCCAGTATCGGGATGACGCCATGGCAGACGCTTCGCCGGGCCATTCTGCCGCAGGCGGCGCGCGTGGCGCTTCCACCGCTGAGCAACAGCTTCATCAGCCTGGTGAAAGATACTTCCCTGGCGGCAACGATTCAGGTACCGGAGCTGTTCCGTCAGGCACAGCTCATCACCTCCCGTACGCTTGAAGTTTTTACCATGTATCTGGCTGCCTCGCTGATTTACTGGGTGATGGCGACGGTGCTGTCTGCCCTACAAAACTATTTCGAAAACCAGCTTAACCGCCAGGAGCGTGATCCAAAATGAGTGCTATCGACGTCAAAAACCTGGTGAAAAAATTCCACGGTCAAACGGTGCTCCACGGGATCGATCTGGAAGTCGAGCAGGGCGAAGTGGTGGCAATCATTGGGCCGAGCGGCTCAGGGAAAACCACGCTGCTGCGCAGCATTAACCTGCTTGAACAGCCGGAAGGCGGTACCATTCGGGTCGGGGAGATAACGATTGATACCGGGAAATCTATCAGCCAGCAGAAAGGGTTGATTCGCCGTCTGCGCCAGCATGTCGGCTTCGTTTTCCAGAACTTCAACCTCTTCCCGCACCGTACGGTGCTGGAGAACATTATTGAAGGGCCGGTTATCGTTAAAGGTGAGCCTAAAGAGGAAGCGACGGCGCGCGCTCGCGAGCTGCTGGCCAAAGTCGGGCTGGCGGGGAAAGAGACCAGCTATCCGCGGCGTCTGTCGGGAGGGCAACAGCAGCGCGTGGCGATAGCGCGCGCGCTGGCGATGCGCCCGGACGTGATCCTGTTTGATGAACCGACTTCAGCGCTCGATCCGGAACTGGTGGGTGAGGTGCTGAACACCATTCGCCAGCTGGCGCAGGAAAAACGGACGATGGTGATCGTGACGCATGAGATGAGCTTCGCCCGCGATGTTGCTGACAGAGCCATCTTCATGGATCAGGGGCGGATTGTGGAGCAGGGGCCGGCGAAAAGCTTATTCGCCAACCCTCAACAGCCGCGAACCCGTCAGTTCCTTGAAAAATTCCTTATGCAGTAGCATTTTTGCACGCATTTGCTCCAGAAAATTACCCTGGAGCAAATTATTCTCCCTCTTTCTGAAGGCCTCTGTTTTTTTATTCCATCCAGCTCGGGTAAACCTTATCGATAGTAAAGTTAATTGTGCTATTGCCGATATTTTGTGGTTAGAAAAAAGTTTTCTGTGTTAGCTTATATTCACCATAATAATGATTATCTGTTCAGAGGCTTCATTTAGTAAGTATGAAGGATTTAGACTTTTTCACCTGGCGACGGGATTGCTCCCTCCGGTTTCAGGAGTTGACCTGTGCCGCCGAGGTATATCAGGAGCTGGAGCGACAAACTCAGGCGCTGGAATTCGATTATTACGCGCTCTGTGTGCGCCATCCCGTGCCATTTACCCGCCCTAAGATCTCCCTGCAAACCACTTACCCCAAGCTGTGGATGGCGCAATATCAATCCGCGAACTATTTCGCGATCGATCCGGTTTTAAAAGCGGAGAATTTCATTCAGGGGCATCTCCCCTGGACAGACGCATTATTCGCTGAGGCGCAGGAATTATGGCATAGCGCCCAGGACCACGGTTTACGCGCGGGAATAACGCAGTGCCTGATGCTGCCGAATCATGCGCTCGGCTTCCTCTCTGTTTCTCGTACACGTGTACAGGAAGGGCCATTATCCCATGAGGAAATAGAACTGCGGTTGCAAATGCTGGTGCAAATGGCCTTAACCTCTCTGATGCGTTTTGACCATGAGATGGTCATGCCACCCGAAATGAAATTCAGCAAGCGCGAACGTGAAATTCTGAAATGGACTGCGGAAGGGAAGACGTCAGCGGAAATAGCGATCATTCTCTCGATCTCAGAGAATACCGTTAACTTCCATCAGAAGAATATGCAGAAGAAATTTAACGCGCCCAATAAGACCCAGATAGCATGCTATGCGGCGGCAACGGGACTGATCTGACTCCGTAAAACGTTCTGCGTGACAGACGAGCGAACGGCTGAATGCACTGCATCCAGCCGTTTTTTGTTACTGGCGGTACGCTTGCTTGATTTGCTTAACGGTGTTAGCAAATACCGCTGATTCAGCCTGGTCTTCCATCTCCGCGATTTGTTTTTCCATTTTAATGATCACACGACCGGCATCAGCCTGGCCCATCGCCTGCAGCATCAGCGTCAGCAGTGCTTTCAGGCAGTTTACTTCCTGTGCCAGTTCCTGGTTATTCTCCGCAGTGGCAAATTCAGGTGTGCTCATTTATTTTCCTCATTATTAAACGGCGCTAAAGCGCGACGACGAAAGTCAAGGCGGCGGAGTATACCACAAGCTGAAGCAAAAAATGCAGCGGTTGTTTTTCGTACTTTTACGTGGATGTTTAATTGCGTAAACAGAACGTACCGGTAAACTGAAGCGCTGTTACAGGCTATTAATTGCTTATGCCCGGTTCGCTTGCCGTTAATTATTGTTACAAAAATTTGAGAACTGTTTTTTTTGCAGGGAAAGCCTGCAAGTTTTTTGTAACTTTTTGAATACAGATGATTAAAAAAAGCCGCAAGAGCCCTAAAAACACGGCCTCTCTTTCCACCGCCTGTACAGGCTAATTTCCAAAAACGAGAGCAAAATCGAATAGCCGGTTTTTTAACGTTTTAATCTTGTCAGGAAAACCGTTAATATAAACCAAATTATCACTCAGTAGCGTTATCCCTATTCTGGAGACATTTCCTTTGATCAACGTCCTTCTTGTTGATGACCACGAACTGGTGCGCGCAGGGATACGACGCATTCTTGAAGATATTAAAGGTATTAAAGTTGCCGGTGAGGCATGCTGTGGTGAAGATGCGGTAAAATGGTGCCGTACTAACTCCGCCGATGTGGTGCTGATGGATATGAACATGCCCGGTATCGGTGGTCTTGAGGCAACACGCAAAATCGCGCGTACCTTTGTAGACACCAAAGTCATCATGCTGACCGTGCATACCGAAAATCCACTGCCCGCGAAAGTGATGCAGGCGGGGGCCGCGGGTTACCTGAGTAAAGGTGCTGCACCGCAGGAAGTCGTCAATGCTATCCGTTCCGTGTTTGCCGGACAGCGTTATATTGCGTCCGACATCGCTCAGCAGATGGCGCTGAGTCAGATTGAGCCCGAGAAAACCGAATCACCGTTTGCCAGTTTGTCCGAGCGTGAATTGCAGATTATGCTGATGATCACCAAAGGTCAGAAGGTGAATGAGATCTCGGAACAGCTGAATCTCAGCCCGAAAACGGTAAACAGCTATCGTTATCGGATGTTCAGTAAACTGAACATTCATGGTGACGTCGAACTGACGCATCTGGCCATCCGACATGGTTTGTGTAATGCGGAGACGTTGTTAAGTCAGTGAGTGATGTGTTCGATTCAAAAGCATTTCTGAAAACCGTAACCAGCCAGCCTGGCGTCTATCGCATGTATGACGCTGGCGGTACGGTTATCTATGTGGGGAAGGCTAAAGATCTTAAAAAACGTCTCTCCAGCTATTTTCGCAGCAATCTGGCCTCCCGTAAGACCGAAGCGCTGGTCTCACTCATTCAGAATATTGATGTTACCGTCACGCATACAGAGACAGAAGCGCTGCTGCTTGAGCACAACTATATTAAGCTCTACCAGCCGCGCTATAACGTCCTGTTGCGGGATGATAAATCCTACCCGTTTATCTTTCTGAGCGGCGACACCCATCCGCGCCTCGCCATGCATCGCGGGGCAAAACATGCGAAGGGTGAATATTTCGGGCCGTTCCCTAACGGTTATGCCGTACGTGAAACGCTGGCGCTGCTGCAAAAAATCTTCCCGATCCGCCAGTGTGAAAACAGCGTTTACCGTAACCGCTCGCGCCCGTGCCTGCAGTACCAGATTGGCCGCTGCCTGGGACCGTGCGTGGCCGGACTGGTGAGTGAAGAAGAGTATGCGCAGCAGGTGGATTATGTGCGCCTGTTCTTAGCCGGAAAAGACGATCAGGTCTTAACGCAGCTGATCGCGCGGATGGAAAAAGCCAGCGCTGCTCTGGAGTTCGAAGAGGCAGCGCGTATCCGCGACCAGATT
Source organism: Enterobacter sp. C6 (assembly GCF_008122455.1). NCBI lineage: Bacteria > Pseudomonadati > Pseudomonadota > Gammaproteobacteria > Enterobacterales > Enterobacteriaceae > Enterobacter > Enterobacter sp. C6. The sequence goes on along the minus strand of NZ_QPFW01000236.1, from coordinate 44,841 downwards.
CAGGCGGTGCGCAGAGTCACAGAGAAACAGTTTGTCTCGAATACCGGTGACGATCTTGATGTCATCGGCGTCGCCTTTGACGCCGGGATGGCCTGCGTGCACGTTCTTTTCATTCGACAGGGCAAAGTGCTCGGCAGCCGCAGCTATTTTCCGAAGGTCCCTGGCGGTACCGAGCTGGGTGAAGTGGTGGAAACCTTTGTCGGCCAGTTCTATCTGCAGGGGAGCCAGATGCGCACGTTGCCTTCTGAGATCCTGCTCGATTTTAATCTTGATGATAAAACCCTGCTGGCCGATTCGCTCTCTGAACTGGCGGGCCGCCGGGTGAATGTTCAAACCAAACCGCGCGGCGATCGTGCGCGTTATCTCAAGCTGGCGCGAACCAACGCGGCGACGGCACTCACCACTAAGCTGTCGCAGCAGTCGACGGTGCACCAGCGTTTAACGGCCCTGGCGGCGCTGCTGAAGCTTCCGGAAGTGAAGCGGATGGAGTGTTTCGACATCAGTCATACGATGGGGGAACAGACGGTAGCGTCCTGCGTGGTGTTTGATGCGAATGGCCCACTGCGCGCCGAGTATCGCCGCTATAATATCACCGGGATCACGCCGGGTGATGACTATGCGGCGATGAATCGGGTGCTGCGCCGTCGCTATGGTAAAGCCATAGAGGAGAGCAAAATCCCGGATGTGATCCTGATTGACGGCGGGAAAGGGCAGCTCGGCCAGGCGAAAGCAGTATTTGAGTCGCTTGATGTCAGCTGGGATAAAAACCATCCGCTACTGCTGGGTGTCGCAAAAGGGGCCGATCGTAAGGCCGGGCTGGAGACATTGTTCTTCGAGCCGGAAGGTGAGGGCTTCAGTCTGCCACCGGACTCCCCGGCGCTGCACGTCATCCAGCATATTCGCGATGAATCGCACGATCACGCCATCAGCGGTCACCGCAAAAAACGGGCGAAGGTGAAAAACACCAGTTCACTGGAGACGATCGAAGGCGTGGGGCCAAAACGTCGTCAGATGCTGCTGAAATATATGGGCGGATTGCAAGGATTACTCAACGCCAGCATGGAGGAAATTGCAAAAGTGCCGGGTATTTCGCAAGGGCTGGCAGAAAAGATCTACTACTCGTTGAAACATTGAGGGCTCTGTAGCAACATAGAGCTAAATTTTACTGACAACAAATAGTTACCGTCACTATGCAATATAATATCCCTACGTTGCTCACTCTTTTTCGTGTTGTACTCATCCCGTTCTTTGTGCTGGCGTTTTACCTGCCGGTTGTCTGGGCACCTTTTGCCTGCGCATTGCTCTTCCTGATCGCAGCGGTAACAGACTGGTTTGATGGCTATCTGGCGCGCCGCTGGAATCAAAGCACCCGTTTCGGTGCCTTCCTCGATCCGGTGGCGGACAAAGTGATGGTCGCTATCGCCATGGTGCTGGTGGCCGAGCACTATCATACCTGGTGGGTAACGCTGCCTGCGGCAACCATGATCGGCCGTGAGATCATCATCTCTGCACTGCGCGAGTGGATGGCGGAGCTGGGGAAACGCAGCAGCGTAGCGGTCTCGTGGATAGGTAAAGTCAAAACGACGGCGCAGATGGCCGCGCTGGTCTGGATGCTCTGGCGTCCGAACGCCTGGGTTGAGTGGGCGGGGATTGGCCTCTTGTGGGTCGCGGCAGTGCTGACGCTGTGGTCCATGCTGCAATATTTGAACGCTGCGCGCGGGGATTTGCTTGATCAGTGATCGTTTCGCCGTAAATTTCAGCAAACGATTCGGGGATGTAAAAAATAACGTTGACTCATAACGTCATATCAGTAGAATGCAACGCATCGAACGGCGGCACAGCCAGTCGGACGATAATGAAATCAAGTGGTTAGACAGTTACTTGATGACATGCGGGAATAGCTCAGTTGGTAGAGCACGACCTTGCCAAGGTCGGGGTCGCGAGTTCGAGTCTCGTTTCCCGCTCCAAATTAAAGACATGCGCAGTAGCGGGTGTCAGCTTTAAAGATTTAACGGCGCGTTAGCAAAGCGGTTATGTAGCGGATTGCAAATCCGTCTAGTCCGGTTCGACTCCGGAACGCGCCTCCACTTTCTTCCCTGGCCGGATGGTGGAATCGGTAGACACAAGGGATTTAAAATCCCTCGGCGTTCGCGCTGTGTGGGTTCAAGTCCCACTCCGGCTACCATGGGAAAAGTAGAATAAAATCAATGATAAGCAGTGTCGTATAAACCACCGAAAGGTGGTTTTTTATTGTCTATTTTTCACCATTCATCTTCGACACAAGAAGAGGGCATTACTGCCCCGCGATCATCAACCAAACGCGCACCACGCGATAAGTTACCAGCTGATTTCATCCCATCCGATGCTTTTCCGTCATCTCATTATGGTAGGAAGCAGTTAAGCCTGACCCTCTAACGCCAGGCCCACCAATCGGTGGGCTTTTTGATGGAGTATGAGCAATTGAGGTCTTCAACGTTCGTCAAAAACCTTGAGTATCGCAATTCGGTATATAAAGTAACCAAGGACAATGAGAGCACCAGACGCTGCACCCCAGATAAAACGGGATTCGTCTTTTGAAAATGAAAAGAAATAAATACAGGACAATAGGCCCGCAGAAGCAATTCCCATTCCCAACCCGCGCAAAATTCGGGATGCTATTAACTTGATAATGTCCTGAGCGTTCATAACCCACCAAAAAAGTATTTACATACTTCGTTAAATTCATGCTTGTCTACATCTGCTACGCTGCATGCGTCAAGAAAAGGTTTCAATTTTTCTTCAACAAGAAAATACAGAAGATCCAAATCCCCCATACTCTTAAGTCGGTAGTAGAGTACAGGGTTCTGGTTTTCAAGCTTTCTAGCCGTATAGATAGCTCTCGATGTTTCTGCGCCAATCGTGAGAGCGCTTCCGATGACCACGCCAGGGGCGAACGAGGTCATAATGCGTGACGATACGGCAGCATCTAGTTTTACTCCGGTTAGCTCCGCGAATATGAATTTACCAACCATTACGCCGGTAAAATTTTGTGCAATCCCCTGAATATTATCCATGTTAACTTTTGACATGAACTCTCTGATAACAGCGTTAACTATTTTTTGAGTTTCCTGAGTAACCGATATTCCTCGTTTGAACATGTTCGCCATCCTCACACGATCATCAAAATTAGCATGGCGATGAGCCGTGTCTATGAAGTCATAACCGAGGTAATACATGCTAACCGGAAAAGAGAGCATTCCCTGCGTTACAGAAACCTGGAAGCCGGAATCGCCAGCATCCAGACTCTTCAGCCAGGATTTCGCGTTGTCCATTTCTAACCTTCCTTATAGTTTTAAAATCCCTCGGCGTTCGCGCTGTGTGGGTTCAAGTCCCACTCCGGCTACCATGGGAAACAAAGAATAATCAAAGCAATAAGCAGTGTCGTGAAACCACCGAAAGGTGGTTTTTTTGTGCCTCCAGTTTAGCGCGAAGTGAGCGTATCTCATCGTCATCACGATCGTGCTGTGCCCGGGAATTTGCTGCCATACCAGAACGTTAAGCCTAACTCTCTAATATCAAGCCCGGAAAGAAGGGCGATTTTCAGATAACCTGCAACCAATCTTAAACAAACATTTCACTCCCCAGACACAGGTTGCCTCCGCTGATAAACTGGTTGGTATCCACCCTGGAGAGCGGAAGGTTATTGTCATGCAATATGAAGAACAGCAGCTTATCAACGGCCTTTTCGAGCGTCTGAAACAGGCCGGACAACAAAACAGCCAACGGGACGCAGATGCAGAGCGTCAGATCGCTGAATTCGTCAGGCAGCAGCCTGCGGCCCCCTACTATATGGCGCAATCGATTTTGATTCAGGAAGCGGCCCTGAAACGCCTGCAGGCCCGCGTTCAGGAGCTTGAAAGCGAATTAGCCGCGCAAAAAAGCAAACCCTCGACGGGCGGCAGTTTCCTCGGCGGCCTGTTTGGTGGTGGAAAAAATAACCCGCAGCCTGACAACAGCTGGAATGCCCAGCCGCAGCAGCCACCGGCGCAGGATTACTCACGGGCGCCAGCGCCGGCTACTCGCGGCGGCGGTTTTATGGCTGGCGCACTCCAGACAGCCGCTGGCGTGGCCGGTGGCATCGCGCTGGCCGAGATGCTTACCAGCATGTTCCATCAGTCACGGCCGGAAGAGATAGTGAACATTATCGAAGAACCGACAATGCCCGTCGGTGGTGAACCGTTTGTCGGTAATCAATACGGCGACGTTAATAACGTCTCTGACACCCGTTTCCTCAACCAGAACGATCCGTTCGGCAATAATAACGACACCTGGCAGAACGACGATGTAGATGACGACTACAGCAATGACGACGACAGTTTTATTTAACAACGTTATCGTGAAACCACAGAAATGAAGTGAACCCCGAAAGTTGGACATCCAACTTTCGGGGTTTTGCGTTTCCGAGTCAAAAAAGCCTTCGAGGCTAAGCCTGAAGACTCATAATTCACATTCTTTTTGCTGCTTTTCTTACTAACAAACCTGTCAGAATTGCCGGAAGCAATCCAAACAAAGAGGCGATATCGACTAACGTATCCTCCAGTGCTTCTATCCCGTATGTGCCGAAATGATCCATCACGGCATAAGCCCATTCGGCAGGTGTCAAATCACACCCCGCCCAAATACGCCTTCCTCACCTCCTGATTCCCCAGCAGCTCCTCACCGCTGCCGCTCAACCGGATCTGTCCGTTAACCATTACATACCCGCGGTCAGACAGCTTCAATGCGTGGTGCGCATTCTGCTCCACCAGAAAGATGGTCATACCGCTGCGGGCCAGCTCGCGCAGCGTCTGGAAGATCTGCTTCACCACAATCGGGGCTAAGCCCAGGCTCGGTTCATCCAGCAGCAGCAGCTTCGGACGGCTCATCAGCGCCCGGGCGATCGCCAGCATCTGCTGTTCCCCGCCGGACATGGTCATCGCGCGCTGTTTACGCCGCTCTTTAAGACGAGGGAAAAGGTCAAACATGGTTTGCATATCTTCAGCGGCAAACTGGCTGCCTATGGGAATGGTCCCCATCAGCAGGTTCTCTTCAACGGTCATATCCGGGAAGATTCGTCTGCCTTCCGGCGCCTGAGCAATGCCGCCGGACGCAACGTAGTGGGTGGATTTATGGCTGATATCTTCACCGCCGAAAAGGATCTGTCCGTTGCGGATACGAGGCTGACCAAAGATGGACATCAGCAATGTCGATTTACCCGCGCCGTTTGCGCCAATCAGCGCCACGGTTTCACCCTTATTCACCTCGAGGGAGACCTGCTTCAGCGCCTGAATGACGCCGTAAAACACATCCACCTCGCGAAAAGCCAGCAGCGGTTCGCTCATAGGGTGACCTCGCTTTCGTCCGTGCCCAGATAGGCGGCAATGACCTTTTCGTCATGCTGGATCTGCTCGGGTTTTCCTCTGGCAATCACATCGCCGTGGTCGAGCACGATAATGTCGTCCGAAATCTCCATCACCATCCCCATATCATGCTCAATCAGTAATACCGTGATGTCATGGTGATCCCGCAGAAAGCGAATAATGCTGCTCAGCTTATGCGTTTCAACCGGGTTCAGCCCTGCGGCGGGTTCATCCAGACAGATCATTTCTGGCCCGGTGCACATTGCCCGCGCAATTTCCAGACGCCGCTGCTGGCCGTACGACATCTCTCCCGCCAGGCGATTGGCGCACTCCACCAGATCCACCACTTCCAGCCAGTAGAAGGCTCTGTCCAGGGCGTCGCTTTCCGCCCGCCGGTAGGACGGCGTATTCAGGATCCCGGCGAGCAGATTGCGGTTCACCCGCATATGCTGCGCGACCAGCAGGTTTTCCACGACCGACATCTCGCGAAAAAGACGGATATTTTGAAACGTGCGCGCCAGCCCTGCGCGGTTGACCAGATGCGTTCCGCCAAACATTTTGTAGAACAGCCGTTGCCCGAACTGCGCGGGGTTAATCCAGTCACCCGGCTGGAATTTTTGTCCAAGGACCTGAATCACGTTGGTCGTTTTATTGCGGGTGTTAAACAAAATGTTGCCGCCGGAGGCCCTGTAGAAGCCCGTCAGGCAGTTAAACACGGTTGTTTTTCCCGCCCCGTTTGGCCCAATCAGGGCGGTAATGGAGCCGCGCTGCACGTCCAGGTTGACGTCGTTTAGCGCCTTAATCCCACCAAAGTGCATCATCAAATGTTCAACGCGTAATATCGTTTCGTTCATGGCGCGACGCCCTTACGCACGGCAAACCCGCTGCGGTTAATGCGGATCAAACCGCGTGGACGCCAGATCATCATCACCACCATCAGCATGCCAAACAGCAGGACGCGATACTCGGCAAAACTGCGCAGCAGTTCCGGCGTGACCGTGAGCACAAAGGCGGCCAGCACCACGCCCAGCGTCGAGCCCATACCGCCCAGTACCACAATGGCGAGGATCAGTGCCGATTCAAAGAAGGTAAAGGAGGTTGGATTCACGAACCCCTGATAGGTGGCGAAGAACACCCCGGCAATGCCCGCGGTCGACGCGCCCAGCGTAAAGGCGGACAGCTTCACCAGAACATGGTTCAACCCCATTGAGCGGCAGGCAATTTCGTCTTCACGCAGGGCTTCCCACGCCCGACCAATCGGCATCCGCGTCAGGCGGTGCTTAATGTAGAGCACCAGCATCACCACCAGGAACAGTACCGCGTAGATAAAGATAAACTTCATGTTCGGGTTGTAGGTCAGGTGGAAAAACTCGTGGAAGGGCACGCCGCCTTCTTTCGCGCGTCGTCCAAATTCCAGACCGAAAAAAGTCGGGGGAGGGGCAGACACGCCGTTGGGGCCGCCGGTGAAGGTCAGCCAGTTGTTCAGTATCAGGCGAATGATCTCCCCGAACCCGAGGGTGACGATGGCCAGATAGTCACCGTGCATGCGCAGCACCGGGAAGCCGAGCAGGGCGCCTGCGGCGGCGGCCATGATTGCCGCCAGCGGCAGCATACTCCAGAAACCTAAGCCGAGATACTGGTACCCCAGCGCCAGACCGTACGCCCCAATCGCGTAGAACGCGACATATCCCAGATCCAGCAGACCGGCCAGGCCCACGACGATGTTCAGCCCCAGACCGAGAAGCACGTAGATCAGCCCGAGAATGGCGACGGTCAGCACATATTTAGTGGCGACAAACGGAAAGCAAATCGCAAGGGTAATCACCAGAGGAATAATCCAGCGCATGCGGCTTTTGTATTCCGGTGGCAGGACATATACGCCCGCGCTATCGGCCTCGAAGCGCGCCTGGAAACGGGCCCCCGGGGCGGTACCTAAAAAGGCGCTCAACAGAAAGCGTCCGAGCATGACGATGCCAACCATCCAGGTCAGTCGCTGTCCGGCGAAGTTAAAGCTATACCCGTCGAGCACCACGCCCGCGATGGGGCCGAAGATAATCAGCGCAATCAGCCCGGAAAAAATCGCGTCCAGAATGCAGCGTTTAAGTGAAAAACCGTGTGATGTCATCATTCTCTCCCTCACACTTTGGCCACAATCGGGCGTCCAAGCAGGCCCTGAGGACGGAAAATAAGGATCATGACCAGCAGGCCGAACGAGAAGACGTCTTTATAGTCCGAGTTCACCATGCCCGAGAACTGCGCTTCCGCCACGCCCAGGATAAGGCCACCGAGCATCGCGCCGGGAAGGGAGCCGATGCCGCCGAGTACTGCTGCAGTAAAGGCTTTAATGCCGATCACGAACCCGACGTAGAAATCAAAGGTGCCGTAATTCATGGTGATCAACACCCCCGCCAGACCGGCCATCGCCGCGCCGATGACAAAGACCAGCGAAATAATCCGGTCGGTGTTAATGCCCAGAATGGAGGCCATCTTACGATCCTGCTGCACCGCGCGACACATCCGGCCCAGCCTGGTACGGTTGATTATCCAGGTGAGCACCAGCATGCCGGCAAACGAGGCAACCAGAATAAACACTTTGGTGTAGGTTATCTGCACGAACCCTTCGCCCAGATGCAGGCGAATGACGCCGTCCAGCATAGTTGGCACCCCCTGCTGGCGCGGGCCCTGGCTCAGCTGTGCGTAGTTTTGCAGGATAAGCGACATCCCGATGGCGGAGATCAGCGGCGCCAGGCGCGTGGAGTTGCGCAGCGGCTTGTAGGCGATACGCTCGATAGTCCAGCCGTACACCCCGGTGACCACAATGGTGAACACCAGCGTGCCGAGGATCAGCAGCGGGAAGGACTGCAGGCCGAAGAACGAGAGCAGCGCCAGGCCAATGGCGCAAAGATAGGCGGAAATCATATACACTTCGCCGTGGGCGAAATTGATCATCCCGATAATGCCGTACACCATGGTGTAGCCGATGGCGATCAGGCCGTAGACGGAACCCAGCGTTAAGCCATTGATTAACTGTTGCAGGAAGAATGTACTCATCTTAGCGCGCTCGTTTTATAGGCTGCGCGATCCGCGCAGCCTGATGTTTATTACGCGCCGACGGGCAGGCCCGCCGACGTTGAGCGTGACTCCGTCCCGTTACTGCACTTCCTTATATTTCCCTTTGTCGTCCCACTGGTAAACCACGTAGTCAGACACTTTCAGATCGCCTTTGCTGTCCCAGGCTTTTTTGCCCATCACCGTGTCGACGGAATTGGCCTTTAGCCACTCGCTGGCTTTGGCCGAGTCCTTGCCGCCGGTGGCCTTGAAGGCCGCGGCAATGGCCTGTACGGAGGCATAGGAGTAGAGGGTGTAACCTTCCGGCTCGAATTTACCGGCGCGGAATTTCTCGATAACCGCTTTGCCGTCCGGGATCAGGCGCGGGTCTTTACCAAAGGTCATGTAAATGCCATTGGTATACTGCGGGCCGCCCGCGGCGGTCACCATCTCCTCGTTGACGATGCAGTCCCCGGAGAAGAATTTTGCCTGTACGCCCTGCTCACGCATCTGGCGAACCAGCGGACCGGCTTCCGGGTGACAGCCACCGAAGAACACGACGTCCGGTTTTTGCGCGCCGATCTTGGTGACCAGCGCGTTAAAGTCTTTTTCACCGCGGGATAACCCCTCGTACATCACATCCTGAACCCCGCGTTTCGCCAGTGCCGCTTTGGTGGCGTCAGCCAGACCCTGACCATAGGTGTCTTTGTCGTGAATGATCACCACACGTTTGGCTTTCAGCTTGTCGATGATGAAGTCGCTGGCAACCTGACCCTGCTGGTCGTCGCGGCCGCACATGCGGAACATATCGCTCATGCCGCGTTCGGTGATCAGCGGGTTAGTTGAGCCGGGGGTAATCGCAATAATGCCTGCGTCGCTATACACCTCGGATGCGGGCATGGTGGAAGAGGAGCAGAAATGGCCGACCACGGCGTTGACTTTATCCTGGTCAACTAAACGGTTGGCGACGGCCACGGCCTGCTTGGGCTCGCAGGCATCATCCCCCTGAACCAGTTTAATTTTCTCACCGTTAATGCCGCCTGCGGCATTAATGTCTTCAGCGGCCTGCGTAGCGCCGTGCCAGTACTGATCGCCATAGGTGGCGTTCGGACCCGTGAACGGTCCGGCCACGCCAATCACAATATCTGCCCGGGCGGAAAACGCCGTCACCAGGCAACCGGCCAACACAAGAGAAAGAGGAGTTCTGATAAATTTCAGCGACATTATTATGTTCCTTAGCAAAGAGGTTTTTGCACCACGGCGTAAACCCGAACGCCCGACGGCGCAGCCAATCCGAAACACGAGCAAGAACAAAATGCACTAAACGAACAAGATACAGACGGCATCCTGCATATTACGGCGAGATTTCCCTGCGCAGGGACGCGCGAAGAACGTTAAGCAAAAACGTTGCCAGAATGGTTAACCCATTGACGAGCATGCGACATGTTTGAGTATAGAGCGCCGCGTTATGCCGCCTTGCGGGAGGAGAAGAAATTACAGCGGAGATCACATATCGTTAACAATAAAGCCCATAAGTTGTGCAAAGCTCACGGTTTGCACGTTTTTGCAGCAATAAAGACCTAAACTTCAGCCCGGAGAGGGGTGAGATATGTGTTAGGATCGTTTCCTTTTTTGCAGGAGTATCAGCGATGACTGAAGGCCCATTGAATGAAAGCGAAATGGCGTGGCTTGAAGAGACGTTAATGTCTTACGGTCATGATGACGCGTCCGTAATTGACGTGTCCGAACTGGACGGCATGCTTACCGCAGTGCTTTCCGGTCCTGTTGTCGTTGAGCCAGATGCCTGGCTGGTGGCGGTTTGGGGTGGCGAGAAGTACATTCCGCGCTGGAAAAACGATCGTGAGATGAACCGTTTTATCGATCTCTGCTTTAAGCACATGAACGATATTGCCGAGCGTCTGAGCGAATACCCGGATCAGTTCGAACCGATGTTTGGCTATAACGACGTTGACGGTGAGAGTTATACCGTGGTGGAAGAGTGGTGCTACGGCTACATGCGCGGCGTGGCGCTGACGGACTGGTCTGCCTTGCCGGAAGCCCTGAAGGCCGATCTTGAGGTGATTGCGCTGCACGGCACGGAAGAGAACAGCGACAAGCTGGATGAACTGTCCGAAGAGGAGTACATCGCCAGCATCGAGAGCATCCAGCCTGCGGCACTGCGTTTATATCAATACTGGGTAAACAATCCGCAGCAGCCGGAAGCGAAGAAGCCGATTGTGAACGGCACAAAGGTCGGGCGTAACGATCCGTGTCCTTGCGGCAGCGGGAAGAAGTTTAAGAGCTGCTGTTTGCACTGATAAAAAAGGGGCTGATGACAGCCCCTTTTTTTATTTAACCCACTTCCGGCAGCATCCCGGCTGCAATCAACACCTGCACCAGTATAATCACCACCCCGCAGCCAAAGACAACGCACAGCAGCGGTTTTCCCCCCGCCACGCGATACCCTTGCTGCGGATGCTGCTGGCGGCTCTTCCACGCCAGCAGGGAAGGGAGCAACAGCGCCAGGATAGAGAGCGCCACTCCCGCGTAGCCCAGCGCCATCACAAATCCGCGCGGATAAAACAGCGCGAACGCCAGCGGCGGCAGGAAGGTAATTGCGCCCGTCTGTAACCGTCCGGCCGCGGTATTGCGGCGCTGGAACAGGTCGGCCAGATAATCAAACAGGCCGAGCGCCACGCCCAGGAACGAAGTTGCCAGCGCCAGGTCGGCAAACAGGTGTACCGCCAGCTCCACGTGTGGGGAGGTGACGACCTCGCGCAGTGCCAGCAGAAAACCGTTCAGGCCAGCGTGTTGCGCCATCAGCCCAATAAAGGTTGAAGAGTCAATGCTGCCCAGCGTCACCAACTGCCAGAAAATATAGGCAATCAGCGGGATCGCGCTGCCGATAACAAAGACGCGGCGCAGTTTTCGGATATCGCCGTTCATATAGCTGACGATGCTTGGCACGCTGCCGTGGAAGCCAAACGAGGTGAAAATGACCGGGATCGCGGAGAGCGCCAGCCCTTTTTCCAGCGGCAGCGTCAGCAGGTTAACCTTGTGCACGTGCGGCGCCAGCAGCACCAGCATGACAATCAGGAAGAGAATTTTAGCGCTGAACAGAAAACGGTTAAACAGATCGACCAGGGATGTGCCCACGCAGACCACGCCGCCGCCGATGAGCGCAAAGAAGATGGCGCCCGTCGCAGGGGTAATGTCAGAGCCAAACCAGTCGTTGACGCTGGAGGCGATGAGCTCTCCGGCGCCGCTGATATAGGCGGCGGTCAGGGCATACATCAGGAACATCATGCTAAAGCCGGTTATCCACTGGCCGTAGCGTCCGAGATAGCGCGCCGCAAGCGAACCCAGACCGGTGTCGGCGGGTACGTGCTGGTAAACCTCAAGCAGCAACAGTGCGGTGTAACACATCAGCGCCCAGAGCGTTCCCAGCAGCAGCAGGGTCATGCCAAATCCCACGCCCGCGGCTGCCAGAGGCATTGCCAGCATTCCTGCGCCAATTGTCGTTCCGGCGACGATAAAAATACTTCCCAGAGTTCTGTTTTTCACGCTTTCCTCTACAACGCTTCTTAACCGCGACAAAATCTGCGGCGCAGAGTAAGGGAAAAGCCGTTACTCGTCAAATCACCGTTACAAGTGGTGTAAAAAATTATTTACGTATTAATGACCCAGGCCTGTGCCTACCTCATAAGGGCAATACTGCTGCGCGACATTCCGGCGTAACGTAAACAATAAATACAAATTATCAAATTAAGTGAGGGTCTTATGGCAGGGGAGAATCCCTTTTCCGCGGCATGGAGCCGGGGAGGTAACCTGTTGTGCCATGGTCACTGGATAATCAGCTGGCAGAATCAGCCCCTGAACCTTCCCGAGTCCCGCCGCGAAAAGGATATGGGCACCTGGGCAATCTATTCGGTTATTGATCCTGAAGATGAAACCTTTGCACAAGGATTACAGGAAGATGAGTGGATCATCGAGAATGTCGACTGGTTAACGGATCTGTTTTTCGAGGTGGGTATTCCGCTGGAGACATCCAGCTACCGCTATTTTTACCAGGCCGTGAATCCCCATGACTGGCGTTGCACCAGCTGTGCGGGGTGTATGTAAATTAACGCGGTGCCGGAAGCCGGCACCGCGCTGAAATTAATTCTGCGTATCAAGAGTGGAGAGTTCTTTATCAATAAAGTAAAGACCTTCGCCGGATTTCCCGACCAGAGATAATTTATCCAGCACGGATTTAAACAGCTTCTCTTCTTCGTGTTGCTCAGCGACGTACCACTGCAGGAAATTAAAGGTTGGATAATCCTGGCTGGTCATCGCGGCATGAACCAGTTCGTTAATTTTCTGCGTGATAAGCTGCTCGTGCTCGTAGGTGGCGCGGAACAGTTCATCAAGAGAATTATACTCAGCAAACGGTGATGCCACGGTTTCAATGCGCGGCAGGCTGCCCGTATCTGTCAGATAGTCAAACAGACGCTGCATGTGGGTCATCTCTTCCTGAGCGTGACGACGCAGAAACGCGGCAGCGCCCTCGAAACTGTGGTAGCTGCACCAGGCGCTCATCTGCTGGTAGAGCAGGGATGAAAAAAGCTCAAGGTTCATTTGTGCGTTGAGCTTGTCGATCATTTCAGTTTTCAGCATGGTGACGCTCCGGATTATTATTTCTGGTTCACAATGAGCGACACTATAATTTGTTATTTAATTATTTGCAAAACGTAAAATTTTTATTTTATTTATTTAAAATACGAATGGGAATAAAACGCATTGGCGATTTTTATAACTTATTAATGAGAATTATTTTTGTTCGTAATGAAATAAACTGCCAGCATGCGCTGGCAGCTTCGATTAATACCACGGATTAGTTGACTTAGGATTAACGGCGTAACCCATACATTTATACTGGATAGTCACGCTCTCGTTCAGGCACAAAGAGCCGCTGGTCAGAGTGCAGGTTTTAATGGGCTGACCATAGGCTGAGGCAGTGGCATACCCCATGCTCTGACACGCTTTTGCCGCCGTGCCGTTGTTCACATACTCATCGGAATACGCATTTTGCAGCGCAGCCTGGCCGTAGTCGAGGCGGACGATGCCGTTCGGCGCGTCGAGGCTGCTGACTTCAGCCTGGCGGTTAATAGTACATCCCGCGAGCAGCAGGATTGTGCCGGCTACAATGACTCTTTTCATGATTCGCTCTGAGTGGATGGAAATACGTTATCGTACCCGCAGATGCCCGCTGCAATGGCTGGAATAGCCGGACAATCTGCCCTCACTCTTCGCAACGGGTCCGCGGTGAGCGCTTTCAGGCCATGCTCTGATATAAATGTGATGTGCATCACAAAAGTGTTGATTTTTGTGATGGTGGTCATATTATAGGCGCGTTGATAATAAAGTTGTATAACAAGTTAATGGAGCATCATCGTGAAACTGCGCAAAATCCTGAAAAGTATGTGGGCCAATTACTGCCGCACCTTCAAAGACGTGCCGCCGGGCGCCATGTTCTGATAAAAAAACCTGCTTCGGCGGGTTTTTTTATACCTGCAGGCGATGAAGGGGAGATGCCAGGGGTGTGTTTTGCTACTATGGCGGCCTTTAAATAAGGAGAAAACCCCATGTCACAAAACCTGAGCGCCGATCAGGAACTGGTCTCTGACGTTGTCGCCTGTCAGCTGGTTATCAAACAAATCCTTGATGTTCTGGACGTGATTGCGCCGGTTGAAGTGCGCGAGAAGATGTCTACGCAGCTGAAAAACATCGATTTCGCCAGCCATCCCGCTGCCGCTGACCCGGTTACGCTTCGTGCGATCCAGAAAGCCATCGCGCTGATTGAACTGCGATTCACGCCGCAGGGTGAATCCCACTAAAACCGGGAAATGGGCGACGGCATGTGTCGCCCCTTGATGCTGTCAAAAGAACGTCTGGACCAGCAGATAGCTCGCCGCGCACGCGCAGCTTACCCCAATCAGCCCAGGCAGAATAAAGCTGTGGTTGATGATAAATTTGCCGATGCGGGTGGTGCCTGAACGGTCAAAGCCGATGCAGGCCAAATCACTTGGGTAGGTCGGCAGGACGAAATAGCCGTATGACGCAGGGAAAAAGGCGATCAGCATTTTCGGGTCGATGCCGAGCATGAGGCCCATAGGCGCAACGGCCGTCAGCGCAGCCGCCTGGCTGTTCACCAGTTTTGACACCAGAAACAGCACAATAGCATACGTCCACGGGTGGCTTTTCACGACGCCTTCCAGCGCCAGCTTTAACTCGTCGAGATGCGCCTGGAAAAAGGTATCGCTCATCCACGCCACGCCGAACACCGAGAAGATCGCGACCATACCGGCCTTAAACACCGCGCCGTTGGAAATCGCCGACGCATTGACCTTACAGGCCATTAGCATCACGGCCCCTGCAATTAACATCATCATCTGAATAACAAGGTTCATCGACAGCGCCGTCATTTTGCCTTTCAGCTCAAAGGCGGGGCGCAGCTCAGGGAACGCACCCAGCAAAACAACCACGGCAATACCGGCAAAGAAAATCCACGTGGACCAGTAGGCCTGTTTAGGGAAACGCTGATTCATTAACGTCTCTGTTCCACCGTAGATAAACTCGCGCTGCTTAGGATCTTTCAGCTTTTCCTGAAACTCCACGTCATCCGCCAAATCTTTTCCGCGGCGTAAACTCCACAGGGCAGCAATAGCTACGCCGAAAAGTGAAGCGGGAACCGACACGGCGAGAATTTCCAGGATCCCCCACGCGTGGCCGATGCCATGCTGGGCCGCCAGGATGGACACCAGCGACACCACGGCAACGGAAACGGGGGAGGCGGTAATCGCCATCTGCGACGCGACCGATGCCACGGCCATAGGGCGCTCGGGGCGGATCCCTTTTTTCAGGGCGATATCCGCAATGATGGGGAACATGGTATAGACCACATGCCCGGTGCCGCACAGAAAGGTCAGCATCCAGGTGGTGAATGGGGCGAGCAGGGTGATGTGCTGTGGGTGTTTGCGCAGCAGACGTTCAGCAAACTGCATCATGACGTTGAGGCCACCCGCAGTCTGCAGCGTAGCGGCACAACCAATCACCGCGAGGATGGTCAGCATAACGTCTACCGGCGGCTTACCCGGTTGCAGACCAAAGACAAAACATAAAATAAAAAGACCAATACCGCTAATTAACCCGAGCCCCATACCGCCGAAACGCGTACCCGTCAGCAGGCAGAGGAGAATGACAACAAACTCAATGGTGATCATGATGCTCCCTCGTCAATGATTATGTAACTAAATAAATCATCACACGTTGTGTGGTTAATCATTGGGAGCCAGATCTGATTTGTTAAATTTCAGCAAAAGCAGAAGGTTGGAGACGTGAAGGGAGCCTGCTCCTCCGAATGGGAGCAGGCCAAAAACTCAGTGGTGCTGCACCGCCACGATGTCGAGCAGATGACGGTCGGTTTGCTCAGGACATAAACCTGCCTGCTGCGCATTATGGATCTCATCCGCCAGCGTCTTCAGCAGCAGGCCATCCTGCTGCTGCTCTTTATCCATATCGCGTAAGAATCTGAGCGTCGTAATGTCCTGCTGCGCTTTGGCTTCATCGGCCAGTTTGTTGAGGGTGCTGCAGCGTTGTTCATACTCTTCAAGCGTCTTCTGAAACAGTTCTTCCAGGCAAGAGTAATTTTCATTGATCCCATCAAGGGCTTTAACGACAGGATTTGCCCCTGCGGCTTTCAGGAAGTTAAAGACACGCATCATATGGGTGACGTTACTTTGCGCCTGAGAGCGAAAGAATGTGGCAGATCCCGTGAGGCTATTCTCGGCACACCACGCACTTAAGTGAAGGTGCAGATTCGAGGCGTAGAACTCAAGGTTCATCTGCGCGTTAAGTTTTTGCATCATCGTTTGGGTAGCCATACTCATATCCTTATTGACTGTGGGACGTGATGTCCGTTGCTTAACCTGAGCGTCAGGCAAATATGAAGAAAAGAGCAGAAATACACATTCTGCCGTGACCGAAGTCGACCGAAATTCACTTCCTGTGTTCGATATAAATAAGCATACCCTTGTCTTTGGTCTAAGAAAACTCTTAATTGAGCTGTATTTACCATACATTACAAAGTTTAATATAGTACAGAAATGCAATCAGCTCGCCATGAATTGAATATGGTTTAATACTCTAATAATTAACAATTTTTATTGCAGTGATACACTGTTACTCTTTCGAAAATATTAAGTTGGAATAATACTCCGTGAAAAAGAGAAATACGGATTAATCGTTTCGAATATATGATGTGCTAATAAAATTGCGCTAAATCAAATTCTGCGGAATAACCGTGTTCAGGTGCCTGGTGCATTTTTGATGAAAAACATCTTAAACCCCTTTAACGCCAGGTGACGTTTAGTCCGCTGAGGGGTATCAGGGATTTCTTAGCTAATCTTATGGATAATTCTGCTTAACCCACTTTCATTTGTCTGACAAATCCTGCCTTTTTTATGTCATTTTTCGCTGAATTTATGTACGCAATTACTGTAATTCTGCGGTGTGATGGGGCTCTCTTATGGATGATTAATTTCCCGCTAAAACTATCACCAGCAATAACGCTTATGACGAGGTAAGCGCTAATGCCTTGTTTTAAGTCCGATTAAATAAGAAGCACGCACATATTCCCTACAGAAAAGAATGCTAAAGCTGGAGTTTACCATGCACAAATTTACTAAAGCGCTGGCGGCCATCGGTCTGGCTGCCGTTATGTCACAATCCGCTATCGCTGAGAATTTAAAACTCGGTTTTTTGGTAAAACAGCCCGAAGAGCCCTGGTTCCAGACTGAGTGGAAATTCGCCGATAAAGCCGGGAAAGATTTAGGTTTTGAAGTGATTAAAATCGCCGTGCCTGACGGTGAGAAAACCCTGAACGCCATCGACAGCCTGGCGGCCAGCGGTGCGAAAGGTTTCGTTATCTGTACTCCGGATCCAAAGCTTGGTTCGGCCATCGCGGCTAAAGCGCGCGGTTACGATATGAAGGTCATCGCGGTTGACGATCAGTTCGTTAACGCCAAAGGCAAGCCGATGGACAGCGTCCCGCTGGTGATGATGGCGGCGACCAAAATCGGCGAACGCCAGGGGCAGGAACTCTATAAAGAGATGCAAAAGCGCGGCTGGGATGTCAAAGAGACTGCGGTGATGGCCATTACCGCAGACGAGCTGGACACCGCACGTCGCCGTACTTCCGGTTCAATGGACGCGCTGAAAGCGGCCGGTTTCCCGGAAAAACAGATCTACAAAGTCCCAACCAAATCTAACGACATCCCGGGCGCTTTCGACGCCGCGAACTCTATGCTGGTTCAGCATCCGGAGGTCAAACACTGGCTGGTGGTCGGCATGAACGACAACACCGTGCTGGGTGGGGTACGCGCGACGGAAGGCCAGGGCTTTAAAGCGCCTGACGTGATCGGGATTGGCATCAACGGCGTTGACGCCGTCAGCGAGCTGTCCAAAGCGCAGGCTACCGGCTTCTACGGTTCTCTGCTGCCAAGCCCGGACGTTCACGGCTATAAATCCAGTGAGATGCTCTATAACTGGGTCACCAAAGGGGCTGAGCCGCCGAAATTTACCGAAGTGACCGACGTGGTGCTGATTACCCGCGACAACTTCAAAGAGGAGCTGGCGAAAAAAGGACTGGGCGGGAAGTAATACGCGGTGATTGTGCCCCTCATCCTTCGTGAGGGGCCAGACGTACACACTACAGGAATCACGGAGACGTTATGCGACAGTCTGATCCGTATCTCTCTTTTCGCGGCATCGGGAAAACTTTCCCCGGTGTTAACGCGCTGACCGATATCAGCTTCGACTGCTATGCCGGCCAGGTTCACGCCCTGATGGGGGAAAACGGTGCGGGAAAATCCACGCTGTTGAAGATCCTCAGCGGTAACTACGCGCCCACTACCGGCTCGCTGGCCATACGCGGTGAAGAGGTGGCGTTTGCCGATACCACGGCGGCGCTCAATGCCGGGGTGGCGATCATCTACCAGGAGCTGCACCTCATTCCTGAGATGACCGTGGCGGAAAACATCTATTTGGGACAGCTCCCGCACAAAGGCGGCGTGGTGAATCGTTCGCTACTTAATTATGAAGCGGGGCTGCAGCTTAAGCATCTGGGCCTGGACGTCGATCCCCAGACGCCGCTGAAATACCTCTCCATCGGCCAGTGGCAGATGGTTGAAATTGCCAAGGCGCTGGCGCGTAACGCCAGAATTATTGCCTTCGACGAACCTACCAGTTCGCTCTCTAAGCGTGAAATCGAAAATCTGTTCCGCGTGATCCGCGAATTGCGTCAGGAAGGCCGCACGATTTTGTATGTCTCGCACCGTATGGAAGAGATTTTTGCCCTGAGCGACGCCATCACCGTCTTTAAAGATGGACGCTATGTGCGCACCTTTACCGACATGGCGCAGGTGAACCATGACCAGCTGGTTCAGGCGATGGTCGGACGCGATCTGGGCGATATTTATCACTGGCAACCGCGCCCGTACGGCCCGGAACGCCTGCGCCTGGATAACGTCAAAGCGCCGGGCGTCAGAACACCGATTTCGTTATCCGTACGCAGCGGTGAAATCGTCGGCCTGTTTGGTCTGGTGGGGGCGGGGCGCAGCGAATTGATGAAAGGTCTGTTCGGCGGTACCCGTATTACCGATGGTCAGGTCTCTATTGACGGTGAACGGGTAGATATCCAGAAACCGGCCCACGCGATCGGGGCGGGGATGATGCTCTGCCCGGAAGACCGGAAAGCCGAGGGGATCATTCCGGTGCACTCGGTGCGCGACAACATCAATATTTCTGCCCGTCGTAAGTTTATTCGCGCCGGTTGCCTGATAAACGATAGCTGGGAGTCGAGTAACGCCGACCACCATATTCGCTCGCTGAATATCAAAACGCCGGGTCCGGAACAGCTGATCATGAATCTGTCAGGCGGAAACCAGCAGAAGGCAATTTTAGGCCGCTGGCTGTCAGAAGATATGAAGGTCATTTTGCTGGACGAGCCGACGCGCGGTATCGATGTGGGGGCAAAACACGAAATCTATAACGTGATCTATGAGCTGGCAAAACGCGGCGTGGCGGTGCTCTTCGCCTCCAGCGATCTGCCGGAGGTGCTTGGCGTGGCCGACCGCATTGTGGTGATGCGTGAAGGTGAAATTGCCGGCGAATTACTTCATGAACAGGCGAATGAACAACAGGCGTTGAACCTCGCCATGCCTAAAGTTAGTCAGGCTGTCGCCTGAGTAAGGAGTTAATGATGTCCTCTGTTACTACATCCGGAGTGCCGAAGTCGAAGTCGGCGCTGAGTATTGGACGTATCTGGGATCAGTACGGCATGCTGGTGGTTTTTGCCGCACTGTTCCTTGCCTGCGCGATCTTTGTCCCTAATTTTGCCACCTTCATTAATATGAAGGGGCTGGGGCTGGCCATTTCCATGTCCGGGATGGTGGCCTGCGGGATGCTGTTCTGCCTGGCCTCCGGCGATTTTGACCTGTCGGTGGCGTCGGTGATTGCCTGTGCGGGCGTCACGACGGCCGTGGTGATCAACATGACGGAGAGCCTGTGGATTGGCGTCTTAGCCGGTCTGTTACTCGGCGTCATCAGCGGTCTGGTGAACGGTTTTGTTATCGCGCGCCTGAAGATTAACGCCCTGATCACCACGCTTGCGACGATGCAAATTGTCCGCGGGCTGGCCTATATCATCTCCGACGGTAAAGCGGTGGGGATTGAAGACGAGCGCTTCTTCACGCTGGGTTATGCCAACTGGCTGGGTCTGCCTGCGCCTATATGGCTGACGGTGGCCTGCCTGATCCTGTTCGGCTTCCTGCTTAACCGGACCACCTTTGGCCGTAATACGCTGGCGATTGGCGGTAATGAAGAGGCCGCCCGTCTGGCTGGGGTGCCGGTCGTACGCACTAAAATTATTATCTTTGTGCTCTCAGGGCTGGTTTCTGCCGCAGCGGGGATTATTCTGGCGTCGCGTATGACCAGCGGCCAGCCGATGACCTCTATCGGTTACGAGCTGATCGTCATTTCGGCCTGCGTGTTAGGGGGCGTTTCCCTCAAGGGCGGCATCGGAAAAATCTCATATGTGGTGGCCGGTATCCTGATTTTAGGGACGGTGGAGAACGCCATGAACCTGCTGAATATTTCACCGTTCTCGCAGTACGTGGTTCGTGGTCTGATCCTGCTGGCAGCGGTGATTTTCGACCGTTACAAGCAAAAAGCGAAGCGTACCGTGTAACCCTTTTTCCTGTCTTTTATTGCTCAACTTATAACCTTAGTTGACCTCTTAACCGCCCCGCCAGTAATACTGGCGGGGCGGTTGTCAAATGGCGAGCCACGTCACACTGTCTATACTTACATGGCTATGAAAGAGGTAAAGGCGTTTACCTCTCGTAAACCGTAAGGAGGAAAAGGGTGGCTGACACGTTAACCGCACCGCCTGTACTGCCCGGACACTATGCTTTCTTTTTTGATCTCGACGGCACGCTCGCCGGGATAAAACCGCACCCCGATCAGGTGTCTATTCCGGAGGCGGTGTTACAGGATTTGCATCAGCTCTCACTCATTAATGAGGGAGCACTGGCATTGATATCAGGGCGCTCAATGGCCGAGCTGGATCTGCTCGCCAGTCCATACCACTTTCCGCTAGCCGGTGTACACGGAGCGGAGCGCCGCGACATCCATGATCAAACGCATATCGTTTCACTCCCCGACGCACTCACGCAAACGCTACATAAGCAGCTTTCTGACGCGCTGGAAGCGCTGCCTGGCACCGAGCTGGAAGCCAAAGGCATGGCCTTTGCCCTGCATTATCGTCAGGCACCGCAGCATGAGGAGGCCGTACTTGCGCTTGCTCAGAGGGTGGCAGATGCGCATCCGCAGCTGGCGTTGCAGCCCGGCAAATGCGTGGTTGAGTTAAAACCGAAAGGGATTAATAAAGGCGCGGCCATCGCCGCGTTTATGGCGTCGCCGCCTTTCAAAGGGCGAACGCCCGTTTTCATTGGGGATGACCTGACCGACGAGGCCGGGTTTCGCGTGGTGAATCAGGCCGGAGGGATCGCCGTCAAGGTGGGGCCTGGTGACACTGTTGCCGAATGGCGACTGGCGGATGTCGCCAGCGTCTGGCAGTGGATATCTGACATCGCTAACCAGCAACAACAACAAATAGCGCAAAGCAAAGGGGGAAACCATTATGGGTCGCTTAGTCGTCGTCTCTAACCGAATCGCACCGCCTGACGATAAAAAAGCCAGTGCGGGTGGCCTGGCGGTAGGGGTATTAGGTGCCTTAAAAGCCGCTGGCGGGCTGTGGTTTGGCTGGAGTGGGGAAATCAGTGAAGAAGAGAAACCGCTCAAAAAGGTGACGCGCGGAAACATTACGTGGGCTTCATTTGCATTGAAAGAGAAAGACTACGACGAGTATTACTCGCAGTTCTCGAATGCCGTCCTGTGGCCCGCGTTTCACTATCGTCTTGACCTGGTCAAATTCCAGCGTGAATCCTTCGAAGGCTACTCGCGCGTGAATGCGCTGCTGGCGGATAAACTGCTGCCATTAATCGAAGAAGACGATATTTTATGGATCCACGATTATCATCTGTTGCCCTTCGCCAGAGAGCTGCGAAAAAGAGGGGTAAATAACCGGATTGGCTTCTTCCTGCACATCCCGTTCCCGACGCCGGAAATTTTTACCGCGCTCCCGCCGCATGAAGAGCTGCTGGAGGCGCTGTGTGATTACGATTTGCTGGGCTTCCAGACCGAAAATGACCGCCTCGCATTCCTTGACTCCGTGTCAGGTAAAGCGCGTCTGGTGACCAAAGGCGGGAAAACCCATACGGCGTGGGGGAAAACGTTCCACACCGAAGTGTATCCAATTGGGATTGAACCTGACGAAATCGCGGAGCAGGCTTCCGGCCCGCTGCCGCCGAAGCTGGCGCAGCTTAAGAATGAACTCAAACACGTGAAAAATATCTTCTCGGTTGAGCGTCTTGATTATTCCAAAGGGCTGCCGGAACGCTTCCTGGCGTATGAAACGCTGCTGGATAAATATCCGCAGCATCACGGTAAAATCCGTTATACCCAGATCGCGCCGACGTCGCGCGGTGAGGTTCAGGCCTATCAGGACATTCGCCATCAGCTGGAGACAGAAGCAGGGCGCATTAATGGCCGCTACGGGCAGCTGGGCTGGACGCCGCTGTTTTACCTGAACCAGCACTTTGACCGTAAGATCCTGATGAAGGTCTTCCGCTACGCGGATGTTGGCCTGGTTACGCCGCTGCGCGACGGGATGAACCTCGTCGCGAAAGAGTATGTGGCGGCCCAGGATCCTGACGACCCGGGTGTTCTGGTGCTCTCCCAGTTTGCCGGCGCCGCAAATGAGCTCACGTCGGCGCTTATCGTTAACCCTTATGACAGGGACGACGTGGCAAACGCGCTGAATCGTGCCCTGACTATGCCGCTCACGGAACGTATTTCCCGTCATGCTGATATGATGGAGACGATCCGTAAGAACGACATTAACCACTGGCAGGCACGTTTTATTCAGGATCTCCGGGATATCACCCCGCAAAGTCATGAAGGCGATCTGCAAAAAAAGATCGCGACCTTCCCTAAACTCGCCTGATTTTCCACTTGGGGGTTAACTCCCCCCAAGTGGCACTAACAGCACATCAACCTGGCTCGATGCGACAATGGATTTCGCCGCACAGGCTGCGCGCGATAAAAAGCTGTGGTTATGATTCCCGCAAATCACTAAATCAATATGTTGTTTACGACACATGTCGAGAATATGGGCGTTAAGTTCACCGGTCGCAATAATTGTCTCATAAACCGGATATTGCGCCTTTTCCACCAGTTCGCGCAGAAATTGCTGCGTTTCTTCCTGAAGGACCTCACGAATATCCTCCAGCATGGGGGCGGCCAGCTGATTGTACATCTCTGGCTCTGCGGCGAGCGTGATGAGGCTGATGCGGGCATTGTGGGGTCTGGCAATGGAAACGGCCCGGGCGACGAGTTGATGACTTTCTGGAGAAACTGCAACGGAAACAAGAAGATGGGAGTAACTCATGGCGCACTCCTTAGGTGTCTGTCAGACAGCGTTTGATCACCTTTACCGCGAATTCCCTGGTTCTGCAAGAGCTGATTACGACATTAGTGTGAAGCTTATCATAATTATTCATTAATTATTCTTATAAGAAGAATAACTGAAAAATGCGCCTAAATGAAAAAAATTAACAACTTAACGTAAATCACACAAATTCACGCTTTAACTGTTAAATCGTTTTGGCGCGTTACAAACTCATTTCGAATGATCACGTCCTGAAACATCTTTTTTGTGCTACCTGCATAACTATATGTTTTTTCACGGTAAGAAAAATGTTTCCCGGAGAGGGGTTTGTTGTAAATGTTTCAGCGTAGCGCTTACGGGGGTAGAAGCACGTTGCATGCCAGTTCGGATCGCCCGTCTGCATGAGTATTCGTCAATTAAGAATACAAAACAGTACTGATTGGTTAAAAAACAAACAAATTACAAGTCATACTGATGGATTTATGGGTCATATTCACTTAAATTGTGTGACGTGGATCACATTTTTTTTAAATTTGAGGGTGGCTGGATTGTATGTGACAAAACTGACGAGTAGAGTTTGCGTCGAATTAGGAAAAATCTTAGTTATTTGTAAGAAATGATAAAACATGTAAGAGACGCATTCGCGGTTTCTCTCTTACGCGTTTCAGTGAATACAAACCTAAATTCAACTATGCATTTAGCCTTTTCTTTTTTATACCGGGTGATTTCCCGGCGACATCACGGGGTGCGGTCTTTCCGCATAAAAATAATAGTTGGTTATTCGGGATGGGAACAATGCATACATCCGAGTTGCTAAAACATATCTATGACATTAATTTGTCGTATTTACTGCTCGCGCAGCGTTTGATTAGTCAGGACAAGGCGTCCGCGATGTTTCGTCTGGGTATTAACGAAGAGATGGCAACCATGCTGGGCGGTTTAACCCTCCCGCAGATGGTTAAACTGGCTGAAACGAATCAACTGGTTTGCCAGTTCCGTTTCGATGATTCGCAGACAATAACGCGTCTGACGCAGGATTCCCGTGTGGACGATCTTCAACAGATCCATACCGGTATTCTTCTCTCCACTCGCTTGCTTAACGAAATCAGCCAGCCTGATGACGCAGCCCGTAAGAAAAGGGCCTAGCAATGAGCGAGAAAAGCATTGTTCAGGAAGCGCGTGACATACAGTTGGCCATGGAGCTGATTACACTGGGTGCTCGTTTACAAATGCTGGAAAGCGAGACTCAGTTGAGCCGTGGCCGTCTCATCAAACTGTACAAAGAGTTACGTGGTAGTCCCCCGCCGAAAGGCATGCTGCCGTTTTCTACCGACTGGTTTATGACGTGGGAGCAGAATATTCACGCTTCCATGTTCTGTAATGCCTGGCAGTATCTTCTCAAAACCGGTTTGTGTAGCGGCGTTGACGCCGTGATCAAAGCGTACAAACTTTACCTTGAACAATGCCCACAGCAGGAAGAAGGCCCTCTGCTGGCGCTGACCCGCGCATGGACGCTGGTGCGTTTTGTTGAGAGCGGAATGCTTGAGCTGTCGCGCTGCAACTGCTGCAACGGCAATTTTATTACCCACGCTCATCAGCCTGCAGGCAGCTTCGCCTGTAGTTTATGTCAGCCTCCATCCCGTGCAGTAAAAAGACGTAAACTTTCCCGGGATGCTGCCGATATTATTCCACAACTGCTGGATGAACAGATCGAACAAGCTGTTTAACCCGAACGTGTGGGAAAGATTCCAGCAGCGGTAAGCAATTACCGCTGCTTTTTTTTACCCCGCAAACGGTCAACGCTGCGAGCTGGACGTCCTTGCCATAGTCACTAGCGGAAGGATGATGTCGTGCTTATCTTATTAGGTTACCTGGTAGTTCTCGGTACAGTTTTCGGCGGTTACATGATGACCGGCGGGCACCTTGGAGCACTCTATCAACCGGCTGAACTTATTATCATCGGCGGTGCAGGGGTAGGGGCTTTTATCGTTGGCAACAACGGTAAATCGATCAAGGGCACGCTGAAAGCGATTCCGTTGCTGTTCCGTCGCTCGAAATACACCAAAAGCATGTATATGGATCTGCTGGCACTGCTCTATCGCCTGATGGCGAAGTCGCGTCAGCAGGGGATGTTCTCGCTTGAACGGGATATTGAAAACCCGAAAGAGAGCGAAATTTTTGCCAGCTATCCGCGCATTCTTGCTGACGCCATGATGCTGGACTTCATCGTCGACTATCTGCGACTCATCATCAGCGGCAACATGAATACCTTCGAAATCGAAGCGCTGATGGACGAAGAGATCGAAACTCACGAAAGCGAATCTGAAGTGCCGGCCAACAGCCTGGCACTGGTCGGCGACTCGCTTCCGGCATTCGGTATCGTTGCTGCGGTAATGGGGGTAGTTCACGCTCTGGCCTCGGCAGACCGTCCGGCAGCCGAGCTCGGTGCGCTGATTGCCCATGCGATGGTGGGGACTTTCCTCGGTATTTTGCTGGCGTACGGCTTCATCTCTCCGCTGGCAAGCGTTCTGCGCCAGAAGAGCGCGGAAACCACCAAAATGATGCAGTGCGTGAAGATCACGCTGCTCTCTAACCTCAACGGTTACGCGCCACCGATCGCGGTTGAGTTTGGCCGTAAAACGCTTTACTCCAGCGAGCGTCCGTCGTTTATCGAGCTTGAAGAACACGTGCGTGCGGTGAAAAACCCAAACCAACAGACGACAACTGAGGACGCATGAAAAACCAGTCCCATCCGATCGTCATCGTAAAAAAACGCAAGCACAAGGGCGGCGGGCATGGTGCACACGGCTCGTGGAAAATTGCATACGCCGACTTTATGACAGCAATGATGGCGTTCTTTCTGGTGATGTGGCTGATCTCCATCTCCAGTCCAAAAGAACTGATCCAGATTGCCGAATATTTCCGCACACCGCTGGCAACGGCAGTGGCCGGTGGGCCGCGTATTTCTAACAGCGAAAGCCCAATCCCGGGCGGCGGCGATGATTACACCCAGCAGAAGGGTGAGGTGAAAAAAGAGCCGAACATCGACGAGCTGAAAAGAAAGATGGAGCAGGCGCGTCTGAAGAAACTGCGTGGCGATCTCGATCAGTTGATTGAGGCGGATCCGAAGCTGCGCGCGCTGCGCCCACATCTGAAGATCGACCTGGTGCAGGAAGGGCTGCGTATTCAGATTATCGACAGCCAGAACCGCCCAATGTTTAAAACCGGCAGTGCGGAAGTCGAACCGTACATGCGCGACATTCTGCGCGGAATTGCACCGGTGCTGAACGGCATTCCTAACCGAATCAGCCTGTCAGGACACACGGATGATTTCCCGTACGCCAATGGGGAGAAGGGATACAGCAACTGGGAGCTTTCTGCCGATCGTGCCAACGCCTCGCGTCGCGAGCTGGTGGCAGGTGGGCTTGATGATGGCAAGGTACTGCGCGTAGTCGGCATGGCCGCAACCATGCGCGTTTCCGACCGCGGGCCGGATGATGCCATCAACCGTCGTATCAGTCTTTTAGTGCTGAACCAGCAGGCGGAGCAGGCCATCCTGCATGAAAACGCCGAAAGTCAGAATGAGTCACTGGACGATTTAAAACAGCCTGGGGCCGTTCCTTCGGCTGCCGTTCCAACATCGCCACCAGCCAATCCGAGGTGATAGCGTGAGCATGGATATTAGCGATTTTTACCAGACATTCTTTGATGAAGCCGACGAATTGTTGGCCGATATGGAACAACACTTGCTCGACCTGGTGCCCGAAGCACCGGACTCCGAGCAGCTCAATGCCATCTTCCGTGCGGCGCACTCTATTAAAGGCGGAGCCGGAACGTTTGGATTTACCATCCTGCAGGAAACGACCCATTTAATGGAAAACCTGCTTGATGAAGCACGACGCGGTGAGATGCAGCTCAATACCGACATTATCAACCTGTTTTTGGAAACCAAAGATATTATGCAGGAACAGCTCGACGCCTATAAAAGTTCGGCAGAGCCTGATGCCGCCAGCTTTGAATACATCTGCAATGCGTTGCGCCAGCTCGCGCTGGAAGCAAAAGGTGAGGTTGCCGCAGCCGCTGTTCCGGCCGCGAAACTGAGCGTTGTCGATGCGGTTGCTGCCGACGAGGCCGCGCCAGCCGCTGCGCAGGCGGGCAAACTGCGCGTTGTGCTGTCGCGCCTGAAAGAGAATGAAGTTAACCTGCTGGAAGAAGAGCTGGGTAACCTGGCGAAATTAAGCAACGTGGTAAAAGGCAAAGACAGCCTGGCCGCGACGCTTGATGACGGGATTGGCCAGGACGATATCGTGGCGGTGCTGTGCTTTGTGATTGAAGCTGACCAGATCGCTTTCGAAACCGAAACGGCTGCGGTTGACGCCCCTGCGGCTGCGGAAGAGGTGGCTGTTGTCGCTCAGGCCGCGGCACCGGCTGTGACGCCTGCGGCCCCGGCGCTGAAGGCAGTGCCAAAAGAGGCCGCTGCGCCTGGCCGTGGTGAAAAACCTGCCGCGCGCTCCAGCGAGTCAACCAGTATCCGCGTTGCCGTTGAGAAGGTTGACCAGTTGATTAACCTCGTGGGCGAACTGGTGATCACCCAGTCGATGCTGGCGCAACGTTCAAACGAACTCGACCCGGTCACCCATGGCGATCTGATCACCAGCATGGGCCAGCTGCAGCGTAACGCCCGTGACCTGCAGGAATCGGTCATGTCCATCCGTATGATGCCGATGGAATATGTCTTCAGCCGCTTCCCGCGTCTGGTGCGTGACCTTGCCAGCAAGCTGAATAAACAGATTGAACTGACCCTGATGGGCAGCTCAACCGAACTGGATAAGAGCCTGATCGAGCGCATCATCGATCCGTTAACGCACCTGGTGCGTAACAGTCTCGACCACGGTATCGAACTGCCGGAAAACCGCATTGCCGCCGGAAAATCCCCGGTCGGCAACCTGATCCTCTCTGCGGAACATCAGGGCGGGAACATCTGCATCGAAGTGACCGATGACGGCGCCGGTCTGAATCGCGAGCGCATCCTGGCAAAAGCAATTTCGCAGGGGATGGCGGTCAATGAAAACATGACCGACGAAGAAGTGGGCATGCTGATCTTCGCACCGGGCTTCTCTACCGCAGAGCAGGTGACCGACGTCTCCGGGCGCGGCGTAGGCATGGACGTGGTGAAACGTAACATCCAGGAGATGGGCGGCCACGTTGAGATCCAGTCTAAACAGGGTTCCGGCACTACCATTCGCATTCTTCTGCCGCTGACGCTGGCGATCCTCGACGGCATGTCCGTCAAAGTGGCGGACGAAGTCTTTATCCTGCCGCTGAACGCCGTGATGGAATCCCTCCAGCCGCGTGAAGAAGATCTGCATCCGCTGGCGGGCGGCGAGCGCGTTCTTGAAGTGCGCGGTGAGTACCTGCCGCTGGTGGAACTGTGGAAAGTGTTCGAAGTAGACGGGGCGAAGACAGAGGCCACGCAGGGTATCGTTGTGATCCTGCAGAGCGCGGGCCGCCGCTACGCGCTGCTGGTTGATCAGCTGATTGGCCAGCACCAGGTGGTGGTGAAGAACCTCGAAAGTAACTACCGCAAAGTGCCGGGTATTTCTGCCGCCACCATTCTGGGTGATGGTAGCGTGGCGCTGATCGTCGATGTGTCGGCGCTTCAGGGATTAAATCGTGAACAACGTGTGGCGTACACAGCCGCCTGATTAAGTAGAAGGTAATAACATGACCGGTATGAGTAATGTAACGAAACTGGCGGGCGAGCCATCAGGGCAGGAATTCCTGGTCTTCACTTTAGGCGATGAGGAGTACGGCATCGATATCCTGAAAGTGCAGGAAATCCGTGGTTACGACCAGGTTACCCGCATCGCTAACACGCCTGCTTTTATTAAAGGTGTCACCAACCTGCGTGGCGTTATTGTGCCAATTGTGGACCTGCGCGTGAAGTTCAGCCAGGGCGACGTTGACTACGACGACAACACCGTGGTGATCGTTCTGAACCTGGGGCAGCGCGTGGTCGGTATCGTGGTCGATGGCGTATCTGATGTGCTTTCCCTGACCTCAGACCAAATTCGCCCTGCGCCGGAGTTTGCGGTCACGCTGTCGACCGAATACCTGACCGGTCTGGGCGCGCTCGGCGAGCGTATGCTGATTCTGGTGAACATCGAGAAGCTGCTGAACAGCGATGAGATGGCGCTGCTGGATATCGCCGCGAGTCACGTAGCGTAGGTAAATGCAAAACGGCAACCCAGGTTGCCGTTTTTTGTGTTTGCTCCCTCTCCCTGTGGGAGAGGGTTGGGGTGAGGGCATCAGGCCTCACCCTTTTTTCATACCCTTACGCTTCCTGCTTTACCAGCTCAGCTTCCGCTTCAGCTTCCCGCGCACCTTCATTCTGCGACAGCATCGCGGTCGCAATACCATTCCCCAGAACGTTAATTGCGGAACGGCCCATATCCAGGAAGTGGTCGATCCCCATCAGCAGCAGAATACCCGCCACCGGAATGTTAAAGCTTGGGATCGTCGCGGCCAGCACCACCAGGGATGAACGCGGTACGCCCGCAATCCCTTTGGAGGCCAGCATCAGCGTCAGCATCAGAACCGTCACTTCCGAGAAGCTCAGGTGGATGTTGTACGCCTGAGCGATAAACATCGAAGCGAAAGAGCAGTACACCATCGAACCCACCAGGTTGAAGGAGTAGCCAATCGGCAGAACGAAAGAGGCGATGTTGCGCGAGCAGCCAAAACGCTCCAGCTGCTCCAGCGTTTTAGGGTAGGCGGCTTCAGAGCTGCTGGTGGTAAACGCCACCAGGACCGGATCTTTCAGCATGCTGACCAGGCGGAACACCTCTTTTTTCAGCACCATGTAACCCACGGCCAGCAGCACCATGCAGGTGAGAAGAATGGCAACATAGTAGCCGCCAATAAAGGAGGCGTAGTTCAGCAGAATGCCCAGACCCTGCGTGGCAATCACGGAGGAGATCGCCGCAAAAATGGCCAGCGGAGCAACGTACATCACGTAACCCGTGACCTTCAGCATGATATGGGAAACCACATCCAGCGCGGCCACCAGCGGCGCGTTGAATTTGTGCCCCAGCGACGCGCCGCCGATGCCGAAGAACATCGAGAACACCACAATCTGCAGGATCTCATTGTTCGACATTGCCCCTGCGATACTGGTTGGAATGGTGTGCGACAGGAACGCTTTCAGCGTCATGCCGCCAACGGCCAGACCGGTATCTACCGCTTCGGTTGGGATCGTCAGGTTCAGACCGCTTCCCGGATGCTCCAGCGTGACGATAAACAGGCCAACCAGAATGGAGAGCACGGATGAGCTGATAAACCACACCATCGCTTTACCGCCAACGCGGCCAATGGTGGAGGTTTCGCCCAGCTTCATAATGCCGACGGTGAGCGTGCTGAAGACCAATGGTGCAATGACCATTTTGATCAGACGGAGGAAAATATCGGTCAGAAGGGTAATGTTATCCGACCAGGCTGTGATGGCATCCGCAGATGCATATTCATGAATTGCTGCCCCTGAAAGAATACCCGCCAGCATGAATATCACGATGAAGAGTGTGAGTTTGTTTGCACTTGCCACGAAAAAAGACCCTCTATGCGCTTCAGATGTAGCCCGCATCGATACATATAAATTTTTTATTACGATGCAGGAAATTATTCGGCACATAAATTGACGCAAAGTGTAGGGGGATACAACACCTTTTTAAGTTTTATTAATTTTGTTGTTATTGCCCTGACGATATATTGTGATCTGCATCACACTTTAATGGATATATTCTCTCCGGAAAAAATAAAATCGCGGATTAAATAAATTTAACTCTCTGTTATTAATAAGGAAATTAAGTCAATAAGACATATGACTTATGCGTTGAGGGGCGGGTGGTCGAAGCGATATCCGTAAACTAAATTCTCAATAACCCCCTCAAAGGAACCTTAAGCGGGGCTAACATCTTGAACGACAAAAATAAAATGTGGCAAGGGAACGGAGACGTCTTCTGGAGGGTGGTAAATGAAAAGAAAACTCCTTTTGATCTGCGCAGGCACCTTACTGACTGCGACAACGGCCCATCAGGCGCTGGCCGTCACCAGCAGTGGCACCATCGGCGCGACGCTGACGCTGACAAACGGCTGTCTGATAAATGGATCGCCCGCGCAAAGCGGCATTAACTTCGGTACGCTCGATTTCGGTACCCATCCGGCAACCTTTTCCACTCTTACGACGCAGCTGAGCGGCGCCAGCGGCGGAAACACCTTCACCATTCAATGTACGACCGCCAGCTACACGGTGGCGATCACCGGTAATACCCATTCTACGGCACCCGGAACCGTTGTCGGTTCGCCGGGTACGCCTGAACGCTATCTGGTTAATACGGCCAACGCGGCCCAGGGCGTGGCTTACAGCCTGTACAGCGACAGCGGGTTTAACACCGTGATTGCCAACAACGCCGCGTTGCCGATCGCCTCAACGGCCGGAGGGGTGGACAGCTACACCCTCTACGGACGTATTACCGGAGGTGGTAACAGCGTGACGGTTGTCCCGGGAACCTACACCGACACGATTAACGTCAGCGTAACCTATTAGTCCCGAATAGCCATGAAGGCAACTCTCACAGGTCTGCGTACATGCGCAGAGGGACACGTGCAGCCTTTTTTCGCGCTGCTCGTCGGATTGCTCATGATGCCCGCGGCGAATGCGGTGACATCACAGTCGTTTAAGGTCAGCGCGACGATTGTACCGGGATGCGCGGTAGCAACCGGTAGCGGAGGGCTTCTCGGTACGCTGGATTTTGGCACCCATAACGGCGTCGAGAGTGCGCCGGTCAGCACCAGCTTTGTGCCAAACGGGGCGTTGTCTATCGCCTGTACGCCGGGCGTGGCGCTGAGCATGAGCATTAACGGCGGGCAGAATTACGCCTCCGTCCGCCGGATGAAGCGGTCAGGCGGAACAGAACTGGTGCCGTACCGGCTTTACAGCAGCAGCTCGCTGGCCGCGAACAGCGAAATTGGCGTCAACCAGGCGATAGCGGTGACCTATACCAATAGCAATAACATCGCGCTGCCGCTTTTTGGCGTGGCGCTACTGACCGGTTTTAGCCCGGCGGGAACCTATTCCGATCAGCTCACCGTGACCTTGTCATGGTAATAAAGGGAGAGTGTTGATGAAGCCATTTTTCAGACCCGTTTGTCTGGCGGGCGCGTTGGGCATGGCTGCGGCAATCGGCCAGGTACAGGCGGCGGCCACTATCCTGCTCTGGCCGATCGATCCGTGGCTTGCTGCGGACGCCAATGCCACGGAACTGTGGATCCAGAACCAGGGAAACAGCGCCACGACGATGCAGGTCCGCATCGTGCGCTGGAAGCAGGAGGACGGACACGAGCGTTATACCGCGCAGCAGGACGTGGTCGCCAGCCCGCCGATCGTCACGATTGGCACGGGCAGCAAGCAGCTTATTCGCCTTATCAAACAGACTTCAGTCCCCGCAGGCGTCGAACAGGCCTACCGCATTATTGTCGATGAAATCCCCCAGCCTGATGCCAAGGCCGAACCCTCCATTGGCCTCAAATTGCAGATGCGATACTCCATTCCTCTGTTTGTGTATGGACAGGGGATACCGACGATAAAAGAGGGCGCGCACCACGCGCTGGTGGAGACCCGAAACCTGAGCTGGCGGGTGACGCAGGCGGGTGGACAGCCTGCGCTGGAGGTCCGAAATCGCGGGGATGTCCATGTCAGGCTAAGTCAGGTGGCGCTGGAGCAGGGAGGGCAGAAACGCACGGTTGCGGAGGGATTACTGGGTTACGTCCTTCCGGGCAGCACCCGCAGCTGGCCGGTACCCGCTGGCGTTCGTCAGCCAGAGCGGATGAGCGCGCAGATTAATGCCAGGGACGCACAATGGCAGTCGACGCCCGTCAACTGAAGCCGGCGATGATGATATTGCTCTGCGTCAGTTCCGCAACCTGGGCTGAGCCCGGTGACGACAGTTTACCGCCGCCGCCCCAGGCACAGGCGATACATGATGAAGCGGTTTTCCAGCTTGCTCTCGTGGTCAACCACTACGATACCGGTCTGGTCGTGCCCGTGACGCAGCGTAAAGGCGCTTTCTTTATCTCCAGCGCCGATTTGCTGCGCGCGGGGCTGCCCCCGGCGCATGTTCCCACCGGAGAGGTGAATCTCTCCTCGCTTGCCCTGGTTCGGGTGGAGTACGACAGCGCCGCGCAGCGCCTGCTGCTGACCGTTCCCCGCGACTGGGTGACGGCCCGGGTCACGCCGTTCAGCGCGCAAGCGACGCAGGTCAAACCGCACTACGGGCGCGGGGCGCTGCTCAATTACGATCTCTACACCAACCGCACGGAGCATATCGGCGGTCAGGCGTCGCTCTGGCATGAGTTCCGCTATTTCAACGAGAACGGCTCCTTTTCCTCCACCGGCTACGCGCGCGAAAATTTCAGCGGTAACGACGGCCAGCAGGAAGGGTATGTTCGCTATGACACGACCCTGCTGTTCACTAACGAAGATGACGCGATGAGCTGGAGCGTCGGGGATGTGATTAGCGATGCCCTGAGCTGGAGCTCCAGCGTGCGGATGGGGGGGATAAGCGTCGGGCGGGATTTCTCCCTGCGCCCCGATCTGGTGACGTGGCCGCTGCCCGAGTTCGCAGGGGAAGCCGCGGTACCCACCTCGGTTGATCTCTTTATCAATGGCTATCGTTCCGGCTCAACCCAGCTTCAGCCGGGTCCCTTCACCCTGACCAATCTGCCCTATATCAACGGCGCCGGGGATGCGGTGCTGGTCACGACGGATGCGCTGGGGCGCCAGGTGAGCACTACGCTACCGTTTTACGTCACCAGCGACCTGCTTAAACAAGGGCTCAGCGATGGTGCCGTGACCCTGGGCAGCCTGCGGCGTAACTACGGCATCAAGAATTTTGACTACGGTTCCGCGGCGGGCAGCGGCTCGTATCGCTACGGTCTAACAGACTGGCTAACGCTGGAAGGCCACGCGGAAGGGGCGCAGGAGCTGGCGCTGGGTGGGGCGGGGACCGTGATAAAACTCGGCCAGTTTGGCGTGGTGAATACCTCATACTCGCAGAGCCGCATGCGCGGTGATACGGGCGGGCAAATCAACTGGGGTTACCAGTACAGCACCAGCGCGTTTAGCGTCGCCACCCAGCACACGCGTCGCGGTCGCGGTTTTGGCAATCTGGCCCTTTACGACCAGCCGACGGTATATGATGAAAACGATAAACCCATCGCCAGCTTCAGCCGTAATACGGACCAGTATTCTCTGACCTTCAACCTGGGACAGTACGGCAACATCGGTGCGGCCTGGATCGGCGTGGAGAGTTTCGACAGCCAAAAAACCGAGCTGCTCAATCTCTCCTGGAGCCGCAATCTGTGGGGGGCGAGCAGTATTTACCTGGCCGGCAGCCGGGATCAGCAGCGGGGAGACTGGACGGTCGCGCTGTCGCTGCAGGTGCCACTGGGTGCACGCGACAGCGCTGCCGTCACCGTTGAAAATACCCCGGATGCAGGCAGTACCCAACGCATCAACTATAACCATTCCATGCCTTCTGACGGTGGGTTTAGCTGGAACATGGCCTGGGCCAACCAGTCAAGATCCAGTGATTATCAACAGGGGACGCTGGGCTGGCGCAATAACAATATAGAGCTGCAGGGCGGCGGTTATGGCGAAAGGGATACCATGACCTGGTGGGGCGAGGCGATGGGCGCAATTGTCCTGATGGACGGCGAACTGTTTGCAGCGAATAAAATCAACGATGCGTTTGTGGTCATCAGTACCGACGGTCATCCGGATGTGCCCGTCAGCTACGAGAACCAGCCCGTCGGTAAAACCAATAACAACGGCTACCTGCTGGTGAGCGGGGTGTCGGCGTATTACCCCGCAAGCTACCGGATCGATACCCTGAATCTGCCGGCGGATACCCGTCTGAAAGAGACCGAGCGACGGATCGCGATCCGCCGTCACAGCGGCTATCTGGTTGATTTCCCAATGGAGCAGGAGCGGGTGGCAAGCGTTATTCTGCATGATGCGCACGGGCAGGCGCTGCCGGTGGGAAGCCAGGTCCGACGGGTCTCGCGCAGCAATGCGGTGGTGGGGTATGACGGCATCGCCTGGCTGGAAAATCTTAGTGATGTGAACCCGCTGGAGGTGATAGCGCCTGACGGAAAACGCTGCACGGCTACCCTGACCGTGGGGGCCAATCCGGAACACAAGCTGAAAACCTACGGGCCGCTGATTTGTCGGGAGGCGCCATGACGCGCCTGCTGCTGTTGATTCTGCTGCTGTTCTCCGGCGGCGGCTGGGCGGCGTGTACCGTCAGTACGGTCAATGCCTCATTTGGCAGCGTTACCTCCTTCGCGCTCAGCGGAACAGGCGAGGTGGAAACCACCGGCACGCTGGTGGTGTCCTGTGATGCCATACTGAATCTGCTGACCAACGACTCGGTGACGCTGACCTACACCGCGGCATCGGTTTCGGGCAGCAGCCGGGCCACCATGAAACGGACAGATGATGCGACTATCACGGACGTGATCCCCACCCGGCTGTGCGGACTCTCGGGCTGCGCGAGCAGCAGCGAGGTACAGATAAGTAAATCGTATACCTGGAGTGGAAATACCTTGCTGGGGCTGCTGGGGTCAAAGCAGTACAACATTCCGCTCTATTTTCGCACCGTCGCCGGACAAAACGTCACTGCCGGGCCATATCAGGTGCAGTTAACCTTCAGCGTTAACTACAGCGTGTGCTCCGTGGGCGCGCTCGGCATTTGCACAATCAATCAGGCGGGCACTGCGACGACCACCATTCTACTGAACATGACTGTTACCAACGATTGCAGCGCCATGACCACGCCGGACGTGAACTTCAACAGCGCACCGCTGGTACAAAGTTTCCCTACCGTTTCGCAGGCGATTGCCGTCACCTGTACCAAAGGCAGTACGTATACCATCGGCATTAACAACGGGGCTAACGCGCTGAACAACGTGCGGCGCATGGTGAGCGGCAGCAACGCCATGAGCTATGACATCTATAAAGAAGCCACCAGTAACCGCTGGGGCGGCAGCGGCAGCGAGCGCTGGTCCAGCGCGGTATCGTCACAGGTCAGCACCGACGGCTTGCTGCGCACCTACAATTACACCGCGAAAGTCCTGACCAATCAGACCACGCCACCCGCCGGAACCTACACCGATACGCTGATTGTTGACGTGGCGTTTTAGCCCCGCGCTTTTCCCTTTCTCAAATGTAAAGTTCCTGTGGGTAGTGCCGATAACACCGTTAATAAATCTATGAGAAGGTGTTGTATGTTGAACCGTATCCGCGTTGTCACAATGCTTATGATGGTGCTGGTCATTTTCGCACTTCTTCAGCTTATCTCCGGCGGGCTTTTTTTCTCGTCATTAAAACAGAACCAGGACAGCTTCGCGGCCTCGAACGATCTCCGTCTGCAGCAAAGTGAACTCACGTCAACGTGGGATCTGATGCTGCAAACGCGTATCAACCTGAGCCGCTCGTCCGCGCGCATGATGATGGATCCCAACAATCAGCAGAGCAGCGCGAAAACCGATCTGTTGAAAAATGCCCGTGCCACCCTTGCTGACGCCGCTAAACACTACGACGCCTTCAAAAAGATCACCCCGCAGCCTGCGATGGAGCAGGTGAGCCAGAATATCGATGAAAAATACAGCGCCTACCATGCCGGTCTGACGGAACTGATTCAGTTCCTGGAGAGCGGCAATATGGACGCCTATTTCGCACAGCCTACGCAGGGGATGCAAAACGCCCTCGGCGCGGCGCTGGGGGAGTACGCGAAGGTCAGTGGCGATCTCTATCACACAGCCTTTACCGCAAGCCAGAATGACTATCGTTTTGCGAAATGGCAGATGGCCGTGATGGCGCTGGCGCTGGTCATTGTGCTGGTCGCAGTATGGTACGGTATTCGCCATATCCTGCTGAACCCTCTTGGCCGCGTCATTGCCCACATTCGTGAAATTGCCGGCGGCGATCTGACCAAAACGCTCACCGTTTCCGGGCGTAATGAGATCACCGAGCTGGCAAACAGCGTTGACCACATGCAGCGTTCGTTAATCGACACCGTCGCCAACGTGCGCAACGGGTCAGAAGCTATTTATACCGGCACCAGCGAAATTGCGATGGGGAACAACGATCTCTCATCTCGTACCGAGCAGCAGGCTTCCGCCCTGGAAGAGACGGCCGCCAGCATGGAGCAGCTTACCGCGACCGTGAAGCAGAACGCCGATAACGCCCGTCAGGCGTCTCAGCTGGCAGAAAGCGCCTCCGAGACGGCGCAGCGAGGCGGTCGCGTGGTGGATGGCGTGGTGAAAACTATGCACGAAATCGCCGACAGCTCGAAGAAAATCGCCGACATCATCAGCGTCATTGACGGTATTGCCTTCCAGACCAACATTCTGGCGCTTAACGCCGCCGTGGAAGCTGCGCGTGCGGGCGAACAGGGACGCGGGTTTGCCGTGGTGGCCGGGGAAGTGCGCAATCTGGCCAGCCGCAGCGCCAATGCGGCAAAAGAGATCAAGTCGCTGATCGAAGATTCCGTCTCCCGCGTGGATACCGGCTCCGTGCTGGTGGAAAGCGCCGGGGAGACCATGAATGACATCGTGAATGCCGTCACCCGCGTGACGGACATCATGGGTGAAATCGCCTCTGCGTCTGATGAGCAGAGTCGTGGTATCGACCAGGTTGCCCTGGCGGTATCGGAAATGGATCGCGTGACACAACAAAACGCCGCGCTGGTGCAGGAGTCCGCTGCGGCGGCCGCTGCGCTGGAAGACCAGGCGAGCCGTCTGAAGATGGCCGTCTCGGCGTTTCGTCTCGCTTCACTCGCTGGAAACACGGTCACCCCGCAGGCGACGTATCGCGCGCCAGTCGCTGAATCGGCTGCAAGCCGTACGCGCACCGCGACGACCGGACAAGATGAAAACTGGGAAACATTTTGACTGACAATTAAACCGCGGCTGCTTGCCGCTTGATGGGAGCGTGGATGTTAAATCGTATTCGTATCTCGACCACACTGTTTTTGATTCTGATCCTTTGCGGTGTGTTGCAGGTTGGCAGTAACGGGTTGTCTTTTTGGGCGTTTCGCGATGGCTATCAGAATTTGCAGGAAGTTGAGACGAGTAATCAGCAGCGCTCCGCACTGGCACAAACGCGAGCCGTGCTGTTGCAGGCAAGCACTGCGCTGAACAAGGCAGGAACCTTAACCGCGCTGAGTTATCCGCCGGATGACATTAAAGCGCTGATGGCGACCGCGCGCGACAGCCTGAAACAGGCTGACGCACAGTTTAAAGCTTTTACGGCGCAGGCCGCCGAAAGCGAGAAAGAGAAAGCGCTGAAGGCCGCCATGAAGACGAACTTTGAACAGTGGTACAGCGATCTGGACCATCAGGCGACGTGGCTTGAGAACAACCAGCTGTCGGACTTTATGACCGCGCCGGTTCAGGCCTCGCAGGCGGCGTTTGATGGCAGCTTTAACGCGTGGCAGCAGGATATTAACCAGTCTGTTCAGCGTGCCGGTGAACAGAGCCGTCAAAGCTATCACATGTCGGGCGTCATCTTTGCCGTGGTGGTGATTCTGGCAGGGCTGCTGACCGGCGCCGCACTGCTCTGGTCGCGCAGAATGATTGTCCAGCCGCTGGCGATTATCAGCAGCCACTTCGACAGTATTGCGAAAGGCGATCTGGCGCGTCCGGTAGCGGTGTTCGGCAGGAACGAAATTTCGGCGATCTTTGCCAGCCTGAAGGCGATGCAGGGATCGCTGCGGGAAACGGTGAGCGACGTGCGGCAGGGCAGTTATGCCATGCACACCGGGATCTCAGAGATTGCGGCGGGCAATAACGATCTCTCGTCCCGCACCGAGCAGCAGGCGGCTTCGCTGGCGCAGACGGCGGCCAGCATGGAGCAACTGACCGCGACGGTAAGCCAGAACGCCGATAACGCGCGTCAGGCGTCTGACCTGTCAAAACAGGCGGCGATGACGGCGAAGAAAGGCGGAGACCAGGCGTCCCATGTCGCCAGCACCATGCAGGAGATTGCCACCAGTTCGCAGAAAATTGGTGACATCATCAGCGTGATTGACGGTATCGCGTTCCAGACCAACATTCTGGCGCTGAATGCCGCCGTGGAAGCGGCGCGCGCCGGGGAGCAGGGGCGAGGATTTGCGGTGGTGGCAGGGGAAGTGCGTAACCTGGCGAGCCGCAGCGCCAACGCGGCGAAAGAGATTAAGGTGCTGATCGAAGAGTCGGTCTCGCGCGTTCAGCAGGGCTCAACGCTGGTGGATACGGCGGCGAAAACCATGCACGAGATTGTCACCTCCGTGACGCGGGTGAACGACATCATGGGCGAAATTGCCTCGGCGTCGGACGAACAGCGTCGCGGCATTGAGCAGGTTGCACAGGCCGTCAGCCAGATGGATCAGGTGACGCAACAGAACGCCTCGTTAGTTGAGGAAGCGGCAGCGGCAACCGATCAACTGGCCACCCAGGCAGATCGTCTGACCGGACTGGTCGCGGTGTTTAATGTGAAAGAGCACGTTGAAGCAGTAACAGAAGTCGGGCGGTCGCAGGCCGTGCCAGTTGTATCCTGAATGTAATTAAGAAGGCGCTATGACATCACCAATGCCCCCTGGGCAAACGTCATTATTGTTGCAGATGACACAGCGCCTCGCGCTGTCCGACGCGCATTTTCGTCGGATATGTCAGTTAATCTACCAGCGTGCGGGGATCGTGCTTGCGGATCATAAGCGCGACATGGTCTACAACCGTCTGGTGCGGCGCTTGCGCACGCTGGGGCTGGATGATTTTGGCCGCTATCTGAGCATGCTCGAGGCGAACCAGAACAGCGCAGAGTGGCAGGCTTTTATTAACTCGTTAACCACCAACCTGACGGCGTTTTTCCGTGAAGCCCACCACTTCCCGGTCCTGGCCGAGCACGCACGCCGTCGCACCGGGGAGTATCGCGTATGGAGTGCGGCCGCCTCGACGGGCGAAGAGCCGTATTCGCTGGCGATCACCCTGGCTGACACCCTGGGCATGACGCCCGGACGCTGGAAAGTCTACGCCAGCGATATCGATACCGAGGTACTGGAGAAGGCGCGTAACGGCGTTTATCGCCAGGATGAACTGAAAACGCTGTCACCGCAGCAGCTGCAGCGTTATTTCATGCGCGGTACGGGCCCGCATGAAGGCCTGGTACGCGTACGCCAGGAGCTGGCGAACTGCGTTGAATTCGCGCCCGTAAACCTGCTGGATAAGCAGTACAACGTGCCGGGGCCGTTCGACGCTATCTTTTGCCGTAACGTCATGATCTATTTTGATAAAACGACGCAACAGGACATTCTGCGTCGGTTTGTTCCGTTGCTCAAGCCTGACGGTTTACTGTTTGCAGGGCACTCGGAAAACTTCAGCAACCTCGCGCGTGAGTTTAGCCTGCGTGGGCAAACGGTATATGCGCTGAGTAAGGAAAAAGCATGAGTAAAATCAGGGTGTTGTCTGTCGATGATTCAGCGCTGATGCGTCAGATCATGACTGAAATTATCAATAGCCACAGCGACATGGAGATGGTGGCAACCGCGCCCGATCCGCTGGTTGCGCGGGATTTAATTAAAAAATATAACCCCGACGTGCTAACGCTGGATGTCGAGATGCCGCGCATGGATGGCATAGATTTCCTCGAAAAATTAATGCGGCTTCGGCCCATGCCGGTGGTGATGGTCTCTTCCCTGACCGGAAAAGGCTCGGAAATCACCCTGCGTGCCCTAGAACTGGGGGCGGTGGATTTTGTCACCAAACCGCAGCTCGGCATTCGCGAAGGGATGCTGGCCTACAGCGAAATGATCGCCGAGAAGATCCGCACCGCGTCTAGGGCCAAGCTTGCCGCCCACACGCCGATGGCCGCGCCTGCGACCCTGAAGGCCGGTCCCTTACTCAGCTCGGAAAAACTGCTGGTGATTGGCGCGTCAACCGGAGGAACAGAGGCAATTCGTCATGTACTCCAGCCATTGCCGCTTTCAAGTCCGGGTATTCTGATCACTCAGCATATGCCGCCAGGCTTTACCCGTTCGTTCGCCGAGCGCCTGAACAAGCTGTGTCAGATCAGTGTGAAAGAGGCGGAAGACGGCGAGCGCGTGCTCCCGGGACATGCCTATATCGCCCCGGGCGACAAGCATATGGAGCTGGCGCGCAGCGGCGCTAACTATCAAATCAAAATTCATGACGGACCGCCGGTCAACCGGCACCGTCCGTCGGTGGATGTGCTGTTTCATTCGGTGGCGAAACATGCGGGGCGCAACGCCGTTGGGGTGATCCTGACGGGGATGGGCAACGATGGTGCCGCCGGAATGCTTGCAATGCACCAGGCTGGCGCCTGGACGATTGCGCAGAATGAAGCAAGTTGTGTGGTGTTCGGCATGCCGCGCGAGGCCATCAATATGGGTGGCGTGAGCGAAGTGGTCGATCTTAGCCAGGTAAGCCAGCAGATGCTGGCGAAAATCAGTGCCGGACAGGCAATACGTATTTGACTCAGGAGTATTATTTTATGGCGGATAAAGAGCTTAAGTTTTTGGTTGTGGATGACTTTTCCACCATGCGTCGCATCGTGCGCAACCTGCTGAAAGAGCTGGGCTTCAACAACGTTGAAGAAGCAGAAGACGGCGTTGATGCGCTGAACAAGCTACAGGCTGGCGGGTTTGGTTTTGTTATCTCCGACTGGAACATGCCTAACATGGACGGTCTGGAACTGCTGAAAACCATTCGTGCCGATGCGGGAATGGCGTCTATGCCGGTTCTGATGGTCACTGCAGAAGCGAAAAAAGAGAACATCATTGCCGCTGCACAGGCGGGCGCAAGCGGCTATGTGGTGAAGCCATTCACCGCGGCAACCCTGGAAGAGAAGCTCGGTAAGATCTTCGAGAAACTCGGCATGTGAGGTGATGGAAATGTTGCAACCTGCTATGAAACCCGTTGAAGAACACTCGCCGAGCGATATCATCGTCCGCATCGGCAGCCTGACGCGCATGCTGCGTGACAGCCTGCGCGAGCTGGGTCTGGATCAGGCGATTGCCGAAGCGGCGGAAGCCATTCCTGATGCCCGCGATCGTCTGGACTACGTTGTGCAGATGACCGCTCAGGCCGCTGAGCGTGCGCTGAACAGCGTTGAAGCGTCACAGCCGCACCAGGATGCGATGGAAAAGGGGGCGAAAGCGCTGAGCAAACGCTGGGACGAGTGGTTTGAGAACCCTATCGAGCTGGCGGATGCCCGCGAGCTGGTGACGGATACCCGTCAGTACCTGGGGGATGTGCCGGGTCACACCAGCTTCACCAACGCCCAGCTGCTGGACATCATGATGGCGCAGGATTTCCAGGACCTGACCGGTCAGGTGATCAAGCGCATGATGGATGTTATCCAGGAGATTGAACGTCAGCTGCTGATGGTTCTGCTGGAGAACATTCCGGAGCCGGCAGCCCGTCCAAAACGCGAGAATGAAAGCCTGCTCAATGGTCCTCAGCTCGACGCCAGCAAAGCGGGCGTTGTGGCAAGCCAGGATCAGGTCGACGACCTGCTGGACAGCCTCGGCTTCTGATGGTCCGTTCCGCCTCAGGAGGTTAACGCCACCTGAGGCGGTTTGCGACAAAATCATCGAAAAGAGCCCGAATAAACGGGCTTTTCCCGCCATTGGATTTCCGCTGCGCTGGCATGATACCCGTGACGTAATGGGCTGAGCATGCACTGTGGCAGAAGAGAACGACGACAAAACGGAAGCCCCCACACCCCACCGACTAGAAAAGGCGCGTGAGGAAGGGCAGATCCCCCGATCCCGAGAATTGACCTCCCTGCTGATCCTTATCGTAGGGGTGTGCATTATCTGGTGGGGCGGGGAGTCGCTCGCCCGCAAACTGGCGGGAATGTTGTCCACCGGCTTACGTTTTGACCACAGCATGGTCAACGATCCGAATCTGATCCTCAGCCAGATAATTCAGCTTATTAAAGGGGCCATGGTTGCTCTGCTGCCCCTGATTACCGGGGTCGTGCTGGTCGCACTGGTCTCGCCAGTGATGCTCGGCGGTCTGGTTTTTAGCGCCAAATCGCTGCAGCCGAAATTTTCCAAACTGAACCCGCTGCCGGGCATTGCGAAAATGTTCTCTGCGCAGACCGGGGCTGAGCTGCTCAAAGCCGTTCTCAAATCGGTGCTGATGGGCAGTTCCGCAGGGTTTTACCTCTGGTACCACTGGCCGGAAATGATGCGTCTTATCAGCGAATCACCGCTCACCGCGATGAGCAACGCGCTGAATCTGGTCGGGCTCTGCGCGCTGCTGGTGGTGCTCAGCATTATCCCGATGGTGGGTTTTGACGTGATCTTCCAGCTTTATACCCACTTCAAAAAACTGCGCATGTCACGGCAGGATATTCGTGACGAATATAAGCAGATGGAAGGTGACCCGCACGTGAAAGGGCGCATCCGCCAGAT
This sequence comes from Enterobacter sp. C6, assembly GCF_008122455.1. Taxonomy (NCBI): domain Bacteria; kingdom Pseudomonadati; phylum Pseudomonadota; class Gammaproteobacteria; order Enterobacterales; family Enterobacteriaceae; genus Enterobacter; species Enterobacter sp. C6. Next base: position 772 of record NZ_QPFW01000236.1, on the reverse strand, counting down.
GCAGCGTGCCGCCGCCCGTCGCCGCATGATGGAAGATGTGCCGAAGGCCGACGTCATTGTTACTAACCCGACGCACTATTCCGTTGCGCTGCGCTATGACGAAAACAAAATGAGCGCGCCGAAAGTGGTGGCGAAAGGGGCGGGGCTGATTGCTCTGCGTATCCGGGAAATTGGCACTGAACACCGCGTGCCGATCCTGGAAGCTCCTCCGCTGGCGCGTGCCCTGTACCGCCATGCGGATATTGGACAACAGATCCCGGGACAACTCTACGCCGCCGTGGCGGAAGTGCTGGCCTGGGTATGGCAGTTGAAGCGCTGGCGTCTGGCCGGCGGTCAACGGCCTGTGAAACCTGAGAACCTTCCGGTGCCTGCCGCGCTGGATTTTATGAACGAGAAGGACACTGATGGCTAATCTGGTGGCAATGTTGCGCCTGCCCGGCAACCTGAAATCGACCCAATGGCAGATCCTGGCCGGGCCGATTCTGATCCTGCTAATTCTGTCGATGATGGTACTGCCGCTCCCGGCGTTCATCCTCGACTTGCTTTTCACTTTCAATATCGCGCTGTCCATTATGGTGCTGCTGGTGGCGATGTTCACCCAGCGTACCCTGGAGTTCGCCGCGTTCCCGACCATTCTGCTGTTTACCACCCTGCTGCGACTGGCGCTGAACGTGGCGTCCACGCGTATCATCCTGATGGAAGGTCACACCGGGGCGGCAGCGGCGGGTAAAGTGGTGGAAGCGTTCGGCCACTTCCTGGTGGGCGGCAATTT
>NZ_QPFW01000235.1:0-61827 GCF_008122455.1 Enterobacter sp. C6 | reverse complement strand
GCGCAAGCTGGAACGGGTTAAACCCAGAGTCAGGTTCCTGTACCACTTCCCCGGCAATTTTGAGGGTGGCGTCGCCGACGTCGATACTGTCGCCGGGTTTCAGATTCAGCAGCGCCATCAGACGCGATGCCAGCAGCACCGTACCGGGCGTGGGCTTTAATCCCGGCGGGCGGGTCTGCAAGTCACCGTACATCGGGTAGATATCATCGACGGCCTTGACGCTCGCCAGCTGCGGCGTGTCGCCCGCAAAGGTCATGGTCTGGAAGCTTACCTGCTCCCCCACCTTCAGCCCTTCTTTACGCGCTTCGTCAATCCAGCCCGGCGGCACGGGGCGGGAGCTTTGCAGCGCCCGGTCCCCCGCCATAAACTCGCGGCTCTGCTGGCTGAGCCCTTTTTCCATGCGGTCACTGACGCTGCCGAGCGCCAGCACGCAGGCTACCGCCAGGCTGAGCGCCAGCCAGACAATCAGCAGCGAGGGCGAGCGCCACTCGCGCCAGAACCAGCGGGTAATCATGCTTCCTCCTGAAGAACACCGTTGACCAGCCGCAGGCGGCGGTCGCAGCGGGCGGCGAGCTGCGGATCGTGGGTCACGAGGATCAGCGTAGTGCCGTGCTCGCGGTTGAGCGAAAACAGCAGGTCGGCAATCCTGTCGCCGGTTTTACGGTCAAGGTTGCCGGTAGGCTCATCGGCAAACAGCACCTCAGGACGGCCGTTGAACGCCCGTGCCAGCGCCACGCGCTGCTGCTCACCGCCGGAAAGCTGGGCGGGAAGATGGTCGAGACGTTTACCCAGACCGAGCTGTTCCAGCAGCGCCTTCGCGTGAGCGCGGCTTTCACGGCTATTTTCACCGCGCAGCAGCGCCGGGAGCTCGACGTTTTCCAGGGCGTTCAGGGTCGGGATCAGCATAAAGGACTGAAAGACAAAACCCACGTGACGCGCGCGCAGCGCGGCCCGCGCCTCTTCATCAAGCTGATGCAGCGGCTGCCCGACAAGGTGGACCTCGCCGCTGCTGCCGTCGTCCAGACCGGCTAAAATCGCCAGCAGCGTGGACTTACCGGAACCGGATTCGCCAATCAGCGCGATGGTTTCAGCGCGTTTGACAACGAGTTCAACTCCAGTAAGGATGGAAAGCTCGTGTTCCCCCTGACCGACGGACTTCTTAAGATGATGAACTTCAACACTGTTTTCCGCTGGCATTTGCCCTTCCTGTTTTTGATTCTGATGACCTTCCGCGCGGCGGCAGCGGACACGTTACTGGTTCTTGGCGACAGCCTGAGCGCAGGCTATCGTATGGCGGCCAGCGCGGCCTGGCCCGCCCTGCTCAATGAAAAATGGCAGAGCAAAACGTCTGTAATCAACGCCAGCATCAGCGGTGATACCTCGCAGCAGGGGCTGTCGCGCCTGCCTGCGCTGCTCAAACAGCATCAGCCACGGTGGGTGCTGGTTGAGCTTGGCGGTAATGATGGCCTGCGCGGTTTCCAGCCTCAGCAAACGGAGAATACGCTGCGCACCATTTTGCAGGACATTAAGGCGGCAAACGCCCGGCCGCTGCTTATGCAAATTCGCCTGCCCGCCAACTACGGTCGTCGGTATAATGAGGCCTTTAGCGCGATCTACCCTAAGCTTGCCAAAGAGTTTGATATTCCGCTGCTGCCATTTTTCATGGAAGAGGTCTATCTCAAACCCCAGTGGATGCAAGACGACGGGATCCACCCCAATCGCGATGCGCAGCCGTTTATTGCCGACTGGATGGCAACGCGGCTGGCTCCTTTAGTTAAACATGACTCCTGATTAAGCGGAGATCCTGACAGGTAAAGTTATGCAAAAATCGGTCTTAATTACAGGATGTTCCAGTGGAATCGGTCTGGAAAGCGCGCTCGAATTGAAGCGCCAGGGGTTTCGGGTCCTGGCGGCCTGCCGCAAACCCGACGATGTCGAACGCATGAACGGGCTGGGCTTTACCGGCGTGCTGCTGGATATGGACTCGCCGGAGAGCGTTGAGCGCGCCGCCGATGAGGTGATCGCGCTGACCGACAATCGTCTGTACGGGCTGTTTAACAATGCCGGCTACGGCGTGTATGGCCCGCTGGATACCCTCTCCCGCGAAACGCTGGAGAAGCAGTTTTCGACCAATTTCTTCGGCGTGCATCAGCTCACCATGCGTCTGCTCCCCGCGATGCTGCCGCACGGTGAAGGGCGCATCGTGATGACGTCGTCGGTGATGGGGCTGATTTCCACCCCGGGACGCGGCGCCTACGCCGCCAGCAAATATGCGCTGGAGGCCTGGTCCGACGCCCTGCGCATGGAGCTACGCCACAGCGGCATTAAGGTCAGCCTGATTGAACCCGGCCCAATTCGCACCCGCTTTACCGAAAACGTGAACCAGACGCAGGCGGATAAACCGGTCGAGAACCCCGGTATTGCCGCACGTTTTACCCTCGGGCCAGAGGCAGTGGTGGCCAAAGTGCGCCATGCTTTTGAGAGCGAACATCCCAAAATGCGCTATCCGGTGACGCTGGTCACCCATGCCGTAGGCTGGTTAAAACGCCTGCTGCCGGGCCGGATGATGGACAAAATTTTACACGGCTGAGTTGAAGCGACGACGCGCATCCCCATGTAAAGAACAAACCGACAAAAGAGAAAGCCGCATGTCCGTACAGAATATCGTCAATATTACAGAAGCTAACCTGCAACAGACCCTTGAACAGTCGATGACCAAACCGGTCCTGTTCTACTTCTGGTCTGAACGCAGCCAACACTGCCTGCAGCTGACGCCGGTGCTGGAGAGCCTTGCCGCCCAGTACAACGGTCAGTTCATTCTCGCGAAGCTGGACTGCGACGCCGAGCCGATGGTGGCGTCCCAGTTTGGTCTGCGCGCCATTCCCACCGTCTATCTGTTCCAGAACGGTCAGCCTGTTGACGGCTTCCAGGGGCCGCAGCCGGAAGAGGCTATCCGCGCCCTGCTGGATAAGGTGCTGCCGCGCGAAGAAGAGCTGAAGGCGCAGGAAGGCATGGCGCTGATGCAGGAAGGCAAATACGACGAGGCGCTGCCGCTGCTCAAAGACGCATGGCAGCTGTCGAATCAAAACAGCCAGATTGGCCTGCTGCTGGCGGAAACGCAGATCGCCCTGCACCGTTCAGAAGACGCGGAAGCCGTACTCAAGACCGTTCCGCTGCAGGATCAGGACACCCGCTACCAGGGGCTGGTCGCACAAATTGAGCTGCTGAAACAGGCGGCGGACACCCCGGAAATTCAGCAGCTGCAGCAGCAGGTTGCCGACAACCCGGCGGACGCCGCGCTGGCAAGCCAGCTGGCGCTGCAGCTGCACCAGGTAGGGCGTAACGAAGAGGCGCTGGAGCTGCTGTTCAGCCATCTGCAAAAGGATCTCGCTGCCGCAGACGGTCAGGCGCGTAAGATGTTCCAGGAGATCCTGGCCGCGCTGGGCACCGGAGACGCGCTGGCGTCGAAGTATCGTCGTCAGCTGTACGCGTTGCTCTACTAACAAAAAATGCCCGGTGGCGCTAACGCTTACCGGGCCTACAAAACAGGCTTAACCCGTTTTCTTTAATTGCGTCACCACCAGCTGGTGACGCGCGTTGTAAAACTTCCGATAGGTCAGGTAGCAGGCAATGATGGTCGACAGGCTTGCCGTGGAAAGCAGCATAAACGTCACCATGATCTGATACTTAATCGCTTTTACCGGATCGATACCGGCAAAAATCAGCCCCGACATCATCCCCGGCAGGCTCACCAGCCCCACCGTTTTGGCGGAATCTACCGTTGGGATCAGCGATGAACGAATGCTCTCGCGAATCAGCCGCGCCGAGGCCACTTTTGGCGTTGCCCCCAGGCTTAGTTTCTCCTGTAGCTGCTGCTGTTCACTGCTGAATCGCTGGCCAAGGTTGTTGTAACAGAGCCCAACGGCCACCATCGCGTTCCCCGCAATCATCCCCGAGATAGGGATAACCTGCATCGGCGTAAACTCAATCGAGCCGGAGAGCACCAGCACCGCCAGCGTGAGCGCCGTCCCGGTGGTAATGGCGATAAACGACGAGATAAACGCTTTATCAATGTATTTACTGCGTTTTTTCGCATTCCACGCCGCGTTAAAGCAGATAAAGAGCACCATCAGCAGCGTCAGCACCGCGTGGTTAACGTTGAAGATATACTTCAGCACATAGCCGACGATGATGAGCTGAATCACCGCGCGGCAGATGCTCCACACAATATCTTTTTCCAGCCCCAGCTTTTCGCGGTAGCTGACCACAATCGCAATCAATACCAGCACCATCGAAAAGGCCAGCGATTCGTTGGTAATGTTATGTTCACCCACGGTTTGCCTCCTGCATTTTTCCGCCGTGCGGCTGAAGCGTAATCACGTCATCCGCATGGGTTATTTCGTTAGCATCGTGCGTCACCCACAGCACGGCAATATTTTGCTCCCGGGCGTAGCGATGAATAATCTCGTTGACGTTGCGCTTGTTGACGTCATCCAGCGCGCTGGTGATTTCGTCAAGCAACAACACCTTCGGTAAAAACTGCAGGTTGCGGATCAGCGAGACGCGCTGCTTTTCTCCGCCCGACAGCGCGTTGATGGATTTGGTCAGCGTCTCCTGCGCCAGGCCAAAGCGGGCCAGATCGTTGATAAACTGTTCAGGCTCCGGCGTTTTATTGCGGATTTGCCACGGGAAAATCAGGTTGTCATAAACCGTATCGCCAAAAAGCGCTGGCGTTTGCACGCAATAGGAGACCTGCTGGCGATAGCTTTCCGGAGAGAGCGACGCGATATCCTGCCCTTCAAACAGAATGGTTCCCTCCGTCGGGCTGAGGAGTGAGGCCACCATCTTCAACAGCGTGCTTTTGCCGCAGCCTGAGGGGCCCGTGATTAATTTAAACTCACCGGGCGACAGGCTAAACCCGACATGCTGCAGGATCGTGTTTTCCCCGACCCGAAATCCGACATCCCTGAGAAGTAATACGTTTTTTTTATCGTTCATTGCGCTTCCGTTAACCGCTTTTTGTCATAACCGTCTGTAGCATAATCCTTTCGCCCGCACAGAGCGAATAGCCTCACGCTAAAGCAAGTGTTAAACTTTTTGTTTGTTATTTGTCACCACCATCACTACAGGAAGTATGCGACATGGCACATATCTTTTATGAGTTTCCTTCCCTGAAGCCTGGTGTTCCTGATGTCGAAACATTAATGGAAGTCATCAAATCGTCGGAACTCACGCGTTTTGTCATTGGTGCAGAGGTGGTGGATTTTGTTAAGAAGGCGCTCATCGTGAACACCACGATCGGCAGCTTCAAAAATTGCTATTTCGCCTTCGACAACGGGACACACTTCCTTGAATTTGACGGTAAGGGAAAATCAAAACGTTTCAATGACGTACCCGACTGGTTCGTCTCTCCGGCGGAATTTTCACGCACCCAGTGGCTTATCAACCACAATCTTGCGGATGTAAAAGCCACTCAGTTCATTGACGTGCTGATGTCCTACCCGCTGAAAGAACGCCGCGCGCACTGTAATTTGTTATTTGGGCTGGAGCTGGAAAAGGTGAATGCGGTTCCGGCCGCAGGTAAAATCGGCAATAAGAACGGTAAAACCACCAAACCACGCGTGACAGATCTGGGATCGTTTGAATTGTTCCGTCAGTTCTTTGCACGAATGAAAACCGCCGTGCTGGCCGATGAGTTCCCTACCCTGCAGGTCCTGACGGGCATGGATAATCTGACAAAAGCGCCGCATAATTTAAAGCAGGGCATCAGAACCTGGTTTAAAGCCATCGCGGGCGACCTTCCACCGAATAACAAACGCGTTGAAGCGGGGAATGCCGTACTGTTCTGCGCCCCCATTCGCGAACAGATCCAGCGTATCGAAGCGCTGGGGCTGGAGAATTACTACGAGGGATTATCGAAAGCCATTGCCGAAGCGGGTGATGGATTCATTTCTGACTTTACCTATACTTACGAGCAATAAACACACACTTTCACTCGTCACAGCATGCAAAACAGGAGGTTTTTATGCTTATCGTTGTTCCTGTCCTTATTTTCGTTGCGCTGGTTATCGTGGGCGCCGGCGTCAAAATTGTCCCTCAGGGTTATCAGTGGACCGTTGAGCGTTTCGGTCGATACACCAACACACTCCAGCCTGGCTTAAGCCTGATTGTTCCGTTCATGGACAGAATTGGTCGCAAGATCAACATGATGGAGCAGGTTCTGGACATTCCGTCCCAGGAAGTGATCTCCAAAGATAACGCCAACGTCACCATCGACGCCGTCTGCTTTATTCAGGTGATTGATGCGCCAAAAGCGGCCTATGAGGTGAGCAACCTGGAGCTGGCGATCGTTAACCTGACGATGACCAACATCCGTACCGTGCTCGGCTCGATGGAGCTGGACGAGATGCTTTCCCAGCGCGACAGCATCAACACCCGCCTGCTGCACATTGTCGACGAGGCAACGAACCCGTGGGGGATCAAGGTCACCCGCATCGAGATCCGCGACGTGCGCCCGCCGGCGGAGCTGATCGCCTCCATGAACGCCCAGATGAAGGCCGAGCGAACCAAGCGCGCCTATATTCTGGAAGCTGAAGGGGTGCGTCAGGCGGAGATCCTCAAAGCGGAAGGTGAAAAACAGTCGCAGATCCTGAAAGCGGAAGGCGATCGTCAGTCCGCATTCTTACAGGCTGAAGCGCGTGAACGTTCGGCCGAAGCGGAAGCCCGCGCCACCCAAATGGTGTCTGAGGCGATTGCCGCCGGTGATATCCAGGCCGTGAACTACTTTGTCGCGCAAAAATATACCGACGCCCTGAAACAGATTGGCTCGGCGAACAACAGCAAAGTGGTGATGATGCCGCTGGATGCCAGCAGCCTGATGGGCTCTATCGCCGGTATTGCCGAACTGATCAAGGACAGCGGAAACGAGCGTAAAAAATGATTGAGCTGATCGTTGCACATCCTCATGCCTTCTGGCTAAGCCTCGGTGGCTTATTGCTGGCGGCGGAGATGCTGGGCGGCAACGGCTACCTGCTCTGGAGCGGTGTTGCCGCCGTCATTACGGGCCTTCTGGTCTGGATCCTTCCCCTGGAGTGGGCGTGGCAGGGCGCACTGTTTGCCGTGCTCACGCTGGTGGCCGCGTGGCTGTGGTGGCGCTGGCTCAACCGGCGGGTTAACGAGCAGAAACCGGTCGACGCGCACCTTAACCAGCGCGGGCAGCAAATTGTCGGCAAACGTTTTACGCTCGATACCGCCCTGGTAAACGGGCGGGGGCATATGCGGGTGGGCGACAGCTCGTGGCCGGTGGTCGCCGACGACGACCTCAGCGCCGGCACGCGGGTTGAGGTCATTGCGGTGGAAGGCATTACCCTGCGGGTGAAAGCCTGTTAGGCAGAGGCCTTACGGTGGCAGCAGCCGGCAAGATTGTCGATTATCGGGCAGTCGGCGCTGTCATCCCCCGGACAGGACTCCGCGAGCTGCAGCAGCTGTTCGCGCATCGCCTGCAGCTCGGTGATATGACGTTCAATCTCGGCCACCTTTTCCAGCGTGCGTTTTTTCACGTCGGCGCTGTGACGCTTCGGATCGTTGAACAGGTTAACCAGCTCGCCGCACTCTTCCAGATTAAACCCGACCTGTCTTGCCTGGCGCAGTAGCGTCAGCTCATCAATATGCAGTTTCGTATAGCTGCGGTAGCCGTTTTCGCTGCGCAGCGGCGGCGTGACCAGCCCCTTCTCTTCATAAAAGCGGATTGCCTTGCTGGTTAAGCCGGTTTTTTTTGCCACATCACTGATATTCACATTTCCCCCTTGACCTTCCCCTTGATGGAAGGTTTAACCTTCATAACAGTTAGTAAAAAGCGTTACTCCGGTCAACAACTGACCAAAATATTATACGGGAGTTTTGTTATGTCTCACACTATTGACCTGACGCTGGACGGCCTCTCATGCGGCCACTGCGTCAAACGCGTTAAAGAAAGCCTGGAACAGCGCCCTGACGTTGAAAGCGCTGAGGTGACTATCGATCATGCCGCCGTGACCGGCAGCGCCAGCGCGGATGCGTTGATCGATACCATCAAGCAGGCCGGTTACGGGGCGGAGTTAAGCCACCCAAAGGCTAAACCGCTGGCAGAGTCATCATCCCCGTCGGAAGCACTGACAGCGGCCACTCCTGAGCTTCCGGTAGCTGATGATATTGATGACAGCCAACAGCTGCTGATCAACGGCATGAGCTGCGCCAGCTGCGTCTCCCGGGTACAAAACGCCTTGCAGGCCGTACCGGGCGTCGCGCAGGCACGGGTCAATCTTGCGGAGCGTACTGCGCTGGTGATGGGCAGCGCCTCCGCCGCAGATTTAGTGCAAGCCGTTGAGAAAGCGGGCTACGGGGCGGAGGCCATCGAAGATGATGCCGAGCGCCGCGAGCGCCAGCAGGAAACGGCTATCGCCACCATGAAGCGCTTCCGCTGGCAGGCCATCGTTGCCCTGCTGGTCGGTATTCCGGTGATGGTCTGGGGTATGCTCGGCGACAACATGATGGTTACCGACGACAACCGCACGCTGTGGCTGGTGATTGGTCTGATTACCCTTGCGGTGATGGTGTTTGCAGGCGGACATTTCTATACCAGCGCCTGGAAAAGCCTGAAAAACCGCACCGCGACGATGGATACGCTGGTGGCGCTCGGTACCGGCGCAGCATGGCTCTATTCGATGAGCGTGAACGTCTGGCCCCAGTGGTTCCCGATGGAAGCACGGCATCTCTATTATGAAGCCAGCGCGATGATTATCGGCCTGATTAACTTAGGTCATATGCTGGAAGCCCGCGCCCGTCAGCGCTCCTCGAAAGCGCTGGAAAGATTGCTCGATTTAACCCCACCGACGGCCCGCGTGGTCACGGATGAAGGTGAAAAAAGCGTTCCGCTGGCCGAGGTTCAGCCCGGCATGACGCTGCGTCTGACCACGGGGGACCGCGTTCCCGTTGACGGTAAGATAACCCAGGGCGAAGCCTGGCTGGATGAAGCGATGCTGACCGGCGAGCCTATCCCCCAGCAGAAATCAGACGGCGACGCCGTGCATGCCGGTACGGTGGTACAGGACGGCAGCGTGCTGTTCACCGCCAGCGCCGTCGGCAGCCACACCACGCTGTCGCGTATTATCCGCATGGTGCGCCAGGCGCAGAGCAGCAAGCCGGAAATTGGCCAGCTTGCTGACAGAATCTCGGCCATTTTTGTGCCGGTGGTGGTCGGTATTGCCCTGCTGAGCGCGGCGATCTGGTATGTCTTCGGCCCCGCGCCGCAGATTGTTTATACCCTGGTGATCGCCACCACGGTACTGATCATCGCCTGTCCTTGCGCCCTTGGTCTGGCGACGCCGATGTCGATCATCTCCGGCGTTGGCCGTGCGGCCGAATTTGGCGTACTGGTGCGGGATGCGGACGCGCTGCAGCGGGCCAGCACTCTCGACACGCTGGTGTTTGATAAAACCGGCACGCTGACGGAAGGCAAACCGCAGGTGGTGGCCGTCTACACGGTCGGCATTACGGAAGAGAACGCGCTGCGCCTCGCCGCCGCGCTGGAGCAAGGCTCCAGCCATCCGCTGGCGCGCGCCATTCTCGATAAAGCGAGTGAGTCTGCCCTGCCGCAGGTCAGCAATTTTCGCACCCTGCGCGGGCTCGGCGTCAGCGGCGAAGCAGAAGGCCACGTGCTGCTGCTGGGCAACCAGGCATTGCTCAATGAAAACGGTATTGATACCACCGCGCTGGAAAGCGAGCTGAAAGCGCAGGCGTCTCAGGGCGCCACGCCGGTTCTGCTGGCGGTGGATGGCAAAGCCGCCGCGCTGCTGGCCGTGCGCGATCCGCTTCGCCAGGACAGCGTGGACGCCCTGCAGCGCCTGCACCGTGCCGGCTACAGTCTGGTAATGCTGACCGGGGATAACCCGACCACCGCCAACGCCATCGCGAAAGAAGCCGGAATTGATGAGGTGATTGCGGGCGTACTGCCGGACGGTAAAGCGGACGCCATCAAGAAACTGCAAAGTCAGGGCCGTCAGGTGGCGATGGTCGGCGACGGCATCAACGATGCCCCGGCGCTGGCCCAGGCTGACGTGGGGATTGCGATGGGTGGCGGGAGCGATGTCGCCATTGAAACCGCTGCCATCACGCTGATGCGCCATAGCCTGATGGGCGTTGCCGACGCGCTGGCCATTTCAAAAGCCACGCTGCGCAACATGAAGCAGAACCTGCTGGGGGCGTTTATCTATAACTCACTCGGCATCCCGATTGCTGCCGGTATTTTGTGGCCGCTGACCGGCACGCTGCTTAACCCGGTGGTCGCGGGTGCGGCGATGGCGCTCTCCTCCATCACCGTGGTGAGCAACGCCAACCGCCTGCTGCGCTTTAAACCGAAGGATTGAACCTTGTACCCGTACGCGCTAGCATGAACCTTTCCGTTCATGGAGCGCGTATGGGTCTGTTTCATCGTATAAAAACATCGTTTCGCGCCCTCTTTCCCCGCCGTTACGCCTGGCCCGGTCTGGATATCTCGCTTCCCGGCGGGCAACACCTGCACCTGGTCGGCAGCATCCATATGGGAACGCAGAATATGTCTCCCCTGCCACCCGGCCTGATAAAACTGCTGAAACACGCCGACGCGCTGGTCGTTGAAGCGGACATTTCGGGTCAGGAGTCACCGTTTGCCGGGCTCGAGAGCGATCTCACCCTGGCGGAGCGCCTGGATGAAACCCAGCTTGCGGAACTGACGCGCGTGGCAGATGAGACGGGCGTCTCGCTCTCCATGATTGACACCCTGCCGCTCTGGCAAATCGCGATGGTATTACAGGCTACGCAGGCGCAGCGCCTGGGCCTGCGCGGTGATTACGGCATCGATTACCAGCTGCTGAACGCGGCAAGGGCGCGCAGCCTGCCCATCATCGAGCTGGAAGGAACGGACAGCCAGATTGCGCTTCTGCGGCAGCTTCCCGACGACGGTCTGATGCTGCTGGATGATACGCTGACCCACTGGCACACCAACGCGCGCCTGCTGCAGACCATGATTGGCTGGTGGCTGGATGCGCCGCCTGAGGACGGTAAGCTGGCGTTACCGTCGACGTTCAGCGAATCGCTGTATGATGTGCTGATGAATGCGCGCAACAAAGCCTGGCGGCAGACGCTGCATGCTTTACCTGCCGGGCATTACGTGGTGGCGGTTGGGGCGTTACATTTGTACGGAGAAGGGAATTTGCCGTCACTGTTAAAATAAAAAAATGGCCAATATTTCTATTGGCCCGTCAAAGAGGAATTTCATCGTTTTTATTATGCCGAAGGAGACCTTCGGTTGAGCCGATTGTCGCTCAAAGTGACCATCACTGCCAATACTATTGCGCAAGATGGTGCTATTTTTTAGACAAACGTCAGGCGTATGCTGTTGGCATGATTTGTCTGTCGTAAGAAGGATAGCTATGACTCCCGCCGTTAAATTACTCGAAAAAAACAACATTTCTTTCCGGATCCACACTTACGATCACGATCCGAACGAGACCAACTTTGGCGATGAAGTGGTCCGCAAGCTGGGGCTGAACGCTGACCAGGTTTATAAAACGCTGCTGGTGGCGGTGAACGGCGATATGAAGCACCTCGCCGTCGCGGTGACTCCCGTGGCAGGACAGCTGGATCTGAAGAAGGTCGCCAAAGCGCTGGGGGCGAAGAAGGTGGATATGGCCGATCCGATGGTGGCGCAGCGCACCACGGGCTACCTGGTGGGTGGGATCAGCCCGCTCGGACAGAAAAAACGCCTGCCGACGCTGATCGATGCGCCCTCACAGGAATTTGAGACCATTTTTATATCCGGCGGCAAACGCGGGCTGGATATCGAGCTGGCGGCGGGCGATCTGGCGAAAATGCTGGACGCTAAATTTGCGGATATTGCCCGCCGGGAGTAAAAAAAGCCGGGTGGCGGCTACGAGGTAAAAGCAAAACGGTAACAGGCGTTACCGTTTTTTGTGTTCGCGCCCTCTCCCGGTGGGAGAGGGTTAGGGTGAGGGCATCAGGCCGCACAGCTCTACTGCCAGCTCACCTCGCCTTTCGGCTCATACGCATTCACGTCAATCGGTGAATTCTGCTCGATGAACTGCTTCAGCACTTCGGCATCGATAAAGCCGGTATTCACGTATCCCGGTTTATTATCAATATGCGGATAGCCGTCGCCGCCCGTGGCGTTAAAGCTTAACGTCGCCAGACGGTACGTTTTAGCCGGGTCAACCGGTTCGCCTTTGATCTTCAGGTCGTTAAGCTTGCCGTCTTTCGCGACGAAGCTGACGTTAGCAAACTGCGGATAGGCCCCGGAATCTGGCTTCATCTGCGCCACGGCGGTCAGGTACTCAATCACCTCTTTCCCGCTCATATCCGCATACACCACCACGTTGCCGAACGGCTGTACCTTCAGCACGTCTTTATAGGTGATGTTTCCGCCTTCGATGGAATCACGAATGCCACCGCCGCTCATTACGCCAAAGTCAGCGCCGGTGCGCGCTATTTGCGCCGCCAGCACCAGATGGCCCATGTTGGTCTGCACGAAGCGGACTTTGCTGCGGTCCCCTTCCAGGCGGCCATTGAGCGTGCCAATCTTCACGTCCAGCTGCGCCTTGCCTTTGTTCTGGAACGGCGTCAGCAGGGAGAGCATCTGCTGGTTCTCTGCAATCTCAGGCGTGTAAAGTACGCGCTCACTTTTCCCGTCCGGGTAGGTGACCTTCTTCTTCAGGTTGACCGGAATGAGTTGGTAGTGGACCAGCTTCATCTCGCCGTTACGGAACTCGAAATCTGCACGACCCACGTATTTGCCCCACTCGTGCGCCTGTACGATCCAGATACCGTTCTGACGGTCCGGCGCGCACGGCGTGCCCGGCACGTAGTCCACCTGCTTTTTGTTCTCCGAGGCCATACACACCGGATCCTGTGAGTGACCGCCCACAATCATTGCCATCGAGCCCGCGGGCAGGCTGCGCGCCATCTCCACGTCGCCGGGCGCATTGGAGCCGTGCTCACCGTTGTCGTAGTGCCCCATGTGCGTGGTGGCGATAATCACGTCCGGCTTTTCGTTTTGCTGCAGCTCCTGAATCACCAGCTTCGCTTCGTCTGCCGGTTTGCGGAATTCGATATCGGTAAAGAACTCGGGGTTACCAATTTTCGCCGTATCGTCAGTGGTTAAGCCGATGACCGCGATCTTCAGATCCTGACGCTTAAACAGCGCCCACGGCTTAAACAGGCGTTCGCCGGTGCTTTTCTGATAAATATTGGCGGAGAGGAACGGGAATTTGGCCCATTTTTCCTGCTGACGCAGCACGGTCAGCGGATTATCAAACTCATGGTTACCGACTGCCATCGCGTCGTAGCCAATCAGATTCATGCCGCGAAAGTCGGGTTCGGCGTCCTGCAAATCGGATTCCGGCACGCCGGTATTAATATCACCGCCTGAGAGCAACAGTACGCTGCCGCCCTGAGCCGCCACCTCTTTGCGAATGCCATCCACCAGCGTTTTTTGTGCCGACAGGCCATATTCGCCGTATTCACTGCGCCAGAAGTGACCGTGGTGGTCGTTGGTATGCAGAATGGTAATTTTATAGGTTTTGTCTTTTTCATACGCCTGCGCGGGCAGGCTTACCAGCCCCCACGCCGCGATGAGCGCCAGCGCGACGCCCCGCTTCATTAACTTCATCTTCTCTCTCCCTGACCAATAGACAAAGGCAGAAATTACAGTGACTAATAAGAATAGACAAATAAGTTTTCATAATTGCGACTTTCTTCAAATGTCCCGGGCGGGTATGTTAGTCGGATAATAATTACACCCTGCATCTCTAATAACTAAAGACGTGGTACTTCTCTCTATGGCAATCAGTGAATCAACCCAGCCCGCTCCGGGCGCGCCGGCGTCGCCGCCTGCATCGCGCACCTCCTTTAAAGTCTTAGGCGCAATCAGTCTCTCGCACCTGCTCAACGACATGATCCAGTCGTTGATTCTGGCGATTTACCCGCTGCTGCAGTCTGAGTTCTCACTCACCTTCGTGCAGATCGGGATGATCACCCTGACCTTCCAGCTGGCTTCGTCGCTGCTGCAGCCGGTGGTGGGCTACTGGACGGATAAATACCCGATGCCGTGGTCGCTGCCGGTTGGCATGTGCTTTACCTTAAGCGGGCTGGTGCTGCTGGCCATGGCCGGGAGTTTTGAAGCCGTGCTGATCGCCGCCGCGCTGGTGGGCACCGGGTCTTCCGTGTTCCATCCGGAGTCCTCCCGCGTGGCACGGATGGCGTCCGGTGGTCGTCACGGCCTGGCGCAGTCACTTTTCCAGGTGGGCGGTAACTTTGGTAGCTCCCTGGGCCCATTGCTGGCGGCGGTGATCATCGCGCCGTATGGCAAAGGCAACGTGGCCTGGTTTGTGCTGGCCGCACTGCTGGCGATTATCGTGCTGGCGCAAATCAGCCGCTGGTATGCCGCGCAGCATCGCGTGAACAAAGGGAAACCTAAAGCGAAGGTTATTAATCCCCTGCCGCGCAATAAGGTTATCCTGGCCGTCTCTGTGCTGCTGGTGCTGATTTTCTCGAAATACTTCTATATGGCGAGCATCAGCAGCTATTACACCTTTTATCTGATGCAAAAATTCGGATTATCGGTACAAAACGCGCAGATCCACCTGTTTGCCTTCCTGTTCGCCGTTGCGGCCGGTACGGTCATTGGCGGGCCTGTTGGCGATAAGATTGGGCGTAAATATGTCATTTGGGGCTCTATCCTCGGCGTGGCGCCGTTTACCCTTATTTTGCCGTACGCGAGCCTTGAATGGACGGGGATTTTAACCGTGATTATTGGTTTTATCCTCGCTTCTGCGTTTTCCGCCATTCTGGTTTATGCCCAGGAGCTGCTGCCTGGCCGTATCGGTATGGTTTCCGGACTCTTTTTCGGTTTCGCCTTCGGCATGGGCGGGCTTGGCGCAGCGGTGTTAGGGATGGTTGCGGATCACACCAGCATCTTCCTGGTTTATAAAATCTGCGCTTTCCTACCGCTTCTTGGGATGTTAACCATATTCCTGCCTGATAACCGGCATAAAGCCTGAATTACGGGTAGCCAAAGTTTTACTTTGGCTACCTGACACCCTGATGCCATAAGGGTTTCTTCTTCATCCCCTCTCTGAATTTATCAAAATGCGCTTTTTTACGTGCATATTGCTGTTTTATTCAAACTTCAACAATTATTCATAAACATAAGGGTAAAAATTGTCATAAACTATTACTCGGTTTTTTGGTTTTCGCCAAAAAGGAACACCCACAACGAAAGGAGACGGAATGCACCACGCCACACCGCTTATCACCACCATTGTTGGTGGACTTGTGCTCGCTTTTATCCTCGGCATGATTGCCAATAAACTGCGTATTTCTCCTCTTGTCGGCTATCTGCTGGCAGGTGTTCTGGCGGGACCGTTCACGCCAGGTTTCGTTGCGGATACCAAACTGGCACCTGAACTGGCGGAATTGGGCGTGATTCTGCTGATGTTTGGCGTCGGTCTGCATTTTTCCCTGAAGGATTTGATGGCGGTAAAGTCGATTGCCATACCGGGAGCGATCGCCCAGATAGGGGTGGCGACGCTGCTGGGGATGGCGCTTTCGGCCGTACTGGGCTGGTCGCTGATGACCGGCATCGTATTTGGGCTGTGTCTCTCAACCGCCAGTACCGTGGTGCTGCTGCGCGCGCTTGAGGAGAGACAGCTGATTGACAGCCAGCGCGGGCAGATCGCGATTGGCTGGCTGATTGTGGAAGACCTGGTCATGGTCCTGACGCTGGTACTCCTGCCTGCCGTCGCCGGGATGATGGAAAAAGACAACGTCGGCTTCGCCTCGCTGGCGCTGGATATGGGCATCACCATCGGTAAGGTTGTGGCGTTTATCGCCATCATGATGCTGGTGGGCCGCCGTCTGGTGCCGTGGATCATGTCCCGCAGCGCGGCGACCGGCTCACGCGAGCTGTTTACCCTCTCCGTGCTGGCGCTGGCGCTGGGCATCGCCTTTGGTGCCGTTGAGCTGTTTGATGTCTCCTTTGCTCTGGGTGCGTTCTTCGCCGGGATGGTACTGAACGAGTCCGAGCTGAGCCACCGCGCTGCGCACGATACGCTACCGCTGCGCGATGCCTTCGCCGTACTGTTCTTCGTCTCCGTCGGGATGCTGTTTGACCCGATGGTCCTGATCCATCAACCGCTGGCCGTGCTGGGCACGCTGGCGATCATCATCTTTGGTAAGTCGCTTGCCGCCTTCTTCCTGGTGCGGATGTTTGGCCACTCGCCGCGGACGGCGCTGACCATTGCCGCCAGCCTGGCGCAGATCGGTGAGTTCGCCTTTATTCTGGCCGGTCTGGGCATGGCTCTGAACCTGCTGCCGCAGGCGGGGCAAAACCTGGTGCTGGCGGGGGCGATCCTGTCGATCATGCTGAACCCGGTGCTGTTTGCCCTGCTGGAAAAATACCTCGATAAAACCGAAACGCTGGAAGAGCAGACGCTCGAAGAGGCCATCGAAGAAGAGAAGCAGATCCCGGTTGATATTTGCAACCACGCTCTGCTGGTCGGCTTTGGCCGCGTGGGCAGCCTGCTCGGTGAAAAGCTGATGGCACAGGGCATTCCGCTGGTGGTGATTGAGACCTCACGCACCCGCGTCGACGAGCTGCGCGAGCGCGGTATTCGTGCGGTGCTGGGCAATGCGGCGAACGAAGAGATCATGAATCTGGCGCATCTGGACTGCGCCCGCTGGCTGCTGCTGACCATTCCTAACGGCTATGAAGCGGGTGAGATTGTGGCTTCCGCACGCGCGAAGTGCCCAACAATTGAGATTATCGCCCGGGCGCACTATGACGACGAGGTGGAGTACATTACCGAGCGCGGTGCAGATAAGGTGGTGATGGGCGAGCGCGAGATTGCTAACACGATGCTGACGCTGCTGGAAAAACCGCCGGTTGAAGAGGCGGTGACGGGGTAAGTTTGGTGCGGTCTGATGCCCTCACCCTGGCCCTCTCCCACGGGGAGAGGGAACAAACATTAAAAAAGGCAACTTACGTTGCCTTTTTACATTTACCGATCCCAATACGCCTCTTCGAGGCTGTCTTCCCGTTCTGGCAGGCCACGCGTTAAGCGCGGTGAGTGCTGGTTCAGCACCTGATAGCTTACGCGGTTGGCGTACTTGCACACCTGCGCCAGCGACGAATAGGTCAGCCAGCTGAACTTATGCTTGCTGGAATTCGGCACGTTGGTTTTGTGGTAGGCATTGGCGGTAATGTCGTGCAGCAGCGCGGCCAGCGCGCCGTCGCCTGCGCCATTGGTGTTCATGATCTTCTCCGGACCGCCCATATATGGCGCGATGTGAGAGTAGATGCGCAGCGGGTTAATGCAATCTTTATAACGCATGCCGCGGCTGAACTCGTACTGGTTGAACTCGGCAATCGCGCCGGGCAGCAGCGGGTGCTGGGTTTTGCGTTTGCTCTCTTCCTCCGTGAAGCCGGCCATATACAGTCCGACAGGGCCCGCGGTGCAGAGCACCAGATCCACCCAGTCCAGCGCTTTATCGGACGCCAGCAGCGGATCGCTTTCGCCGGTCAGCGCTTCGGCCTCCTCTTCGTTCATCGCCAGAATCGAGACATGCTCTTTCAGGAACGCCTGCCACCACTCCGGGTTATCGGCAATCACGAATTTGGTGCCCAGCGTCAGAACGACCGGCACGTCGTACTTCTTCGCGTACTCAATCGCCTTCATGGTCGCTTCCGGCATCGGCTCGCCCGGCTTGCAGCGCACCAGGTAGGAGGTCAGCACCAGCGCCGAGGCGCCCGCAATCACCTCTTCGGGAATGCTTTCCGCGCGCAGCTTGTTCATATGCCCAGGACTGATGGCAAAGGTCCGCTCGCCGGATTCGCCGATCAGCGTAAAGCAGCGGCCAATCGGGCCGTCGACGCCCTGAAGATAGTTCAGATCGGTACGGCTGGAGGTGTTGCACAGATAGCGGTAAGCGTAGCCGCCGATTTCAATGTTGCTGCACATCACGCCGAGCAGTACCGAACGGTCGTCGGCCAGCACGGAGTAGTTGTGCATGGTATTGCCGATGGTACCGCCGGCGAACTGATGAGTAATCAGGTTTTCGCGCACCAGCTCCTGGTACAGCGCTTCGGCAACGTCATCCTCAATCACCAGCGAGTGCCCGGCGCTCAGACCGTAACGGGCGACAAACGCATCATCCACTTTCGCCTCAATGTCCACCAGCGTCTGATCGATACCGACGACCCACGCCGCGCTGGTTTCATTTTCTGGCTGGATTTGCTGCAGGAGCGGATCGCGGGCATCGACGGGGAAGTAGTGTTTGGATTTGCGTTTACCGGGAAATTTCATGGTCTGAACTGTACGAAGAATATGGGCCGGGAATGGTAGCACAAACCCGGCCCGGAGTGCGATCAGCGGCTGTTCGTCACCAGTGAGACCATCATGTCGATATGCTCAGGCGAGTCGTTAAGCGCCGGAATGTACTCGTACTTTTCGCCGCCAGCCTCCAGGAAAAATTCCCGGTTTTGCACCGCGATCTCCTCCAGCGTTTCCAGACAGTCTGCCGAGAAGCCCGGCGACATCACCTGAATATGCTTCACGCCCTTCTCACCGAGCATTTTGAGGGTTTCATCGGTGTACGGCGTCAACCACGGCTCGCGGCCGAAGCGCGACTGGAAGGTCATCATCACCTTCTCCGGCGGCAGGCCAAGGGCGGAGACCAGCTCGCGGGTGGTATCGCGACAGCGCTGCGGGTAATCATCACCCTCGTTAGCGAAACGCTGCGGGATCCCGTGATAGGAAAGCAGCAGCAGATCCGGCTCGCCGTGCTTTTCAAACGACGCGCGCGCGCTGTTGGCAAGCGCCTTGATGTAGAGCTCGTTATCCGCGTAGTCGCGAATAAAGGTCACACCCGGAATGCGGCGGCGGGTCGCCAGAATGCGGGCCAGCTCGTCCCAGACGGCAGCCACCGTCGAGCAGGAGTATTGCGGGTAGAGTGCCAACACGACGATATGGTCCACGCCCTGCGCCAGCAGGGATTCTACCGCGCTTTCCAGGGAGGGTTTGCCGTAGCTCATGCCGAGCGCGACGGGCATGTCCGGCAGGCGGGCGGCCAGCGCTTTTTCCTGACGGCGGCTGTAAACCATCAGCGGCGAGCCCTCTTCCATCCAGACGGACTGATAGAGTTTGGCGACGCGCGGAGAACGAATCGGCAGAATGACGCCACGCAGCAGAGGCCACCACAGCAGTCTCGGGAAATCCACGACGCGCGTGTCGCTTAAAAACTGTCGCAGGTAGCGTTTTACCGCGTCTGATGTAGGTGCTTCTGGGGTGCCCAGATTGGCAAGCAGGATGCCGGTTTTCGCCTGACTCATTCACGCCTCTTAACCATTTGATAGGTTGTCAATTGTAGCGGAAATGCGTTTAAACGAAACCCATTGCTGTAATAGGTAAGATGAGAATATTTCTCACCCGGAGGGCCCGGGTGAGAGAAATGCGATTAGCCGAGGATTTTTTCTAGCTCTGCACGTACGTCAGCCACGGCTTTGGTGCCGTCAACTTTAGCGTATTTGGTGTTACCCGCCTGCGCTTCTTTGGTGTAGTAGCCGATCAGCGGCGCGGTCATCTGATGGTATTCCACCAGGCGCTTGCGCACGGTCTCTTCCTGATCGTCTTTACGGGTGGTCAGCTCTTCGCCGGTCACGTCGTCTTTGCCTTCAACCTTAGGCGGGTTGAATTTGATGTGGTAAACGCGGCCAGAAGCAGCGTGTACGCGACGACCAACGATACGGTCAACGATCAGCTCGTCCGGTACGTCGAACTCCAGAACGTAGTCCACGTTGATGCCCGCTTCTTTCATGGCGTCAGCCTGAGGAATGGTGCGTGGGAAGCCGTCCAGCAGGAAACCGTTACGGCAGTCTTCCTGAGCAATGCGCTCTTTGACCAGAGCAATCACCAGCTCGTCGGTCACCAGCTTGCCTGCGTCCATGATGTCTTTCGCCTGTTTACCCAGCTCGGAGCCAGATTTAACAGCGGCGCGCAGCATATCACCGGTGGAGATTTGCGGAATACCGTATTTCTCCATGATGAACTGAGCCTGAGTTCCTTTACCCGCGCCCGGAGCGCCAAGCAGAATAATACGCATTGCGAAAATCCCCTCAAAAGTCGTTTCAATTTTTCAAAAGCGCTAAACAATACCACCAGAACGGGCATCGCTCAAGGAAGGCAGGAAGGCTGAAACGGTTAACGGGGGGAGATTATTTGGGAGGGTGCGGTCTGGTGCCCTCACCCCGGCCCTCTCCCACGGGGAGAGGGAGAAGACCAGGGGAGGCGTGGTCAATTACGCCAGCAGCAGCGCATTCACACGTTTAATGAACAGGTTAGGATCTTCCAGCGTGCCGCGCTCGGCCAGCAGGGACTGATCCAGCAGCAGTTCAACCCACTCGGCAAAGCGGGCGTCGTCCTGGGTATCCGCCGCGCGTTTCACCAGCGGATGATCCGGATTAAGCTCAAAGATATATTTCACTTCCGGCATCGCCTGGCCCGCCGCCGCGAACAGTTTCGCCATCTGAGTGCCCATTTCGTCGGCATCGGTGGTGACGATGGCTGGGGTGTCGGTCAGACGGTGCGTGAAACGCACCTCTTTCACACGGTCGCCCAGCAGGGTTTTCACGCGCTCAACGAACGGCTCCAGCGCCTTCTCAGCTTCTTTCGCGCTTTCGTCCACTTCATCCGCCAGCTTGTCGATGGACTCGTCGGCTTTGGCCACAGACTGGAAGGATTTACCGTCGAACTCGGTCAGGTAGTTCATCATCCACTCGTCGATGCGGTCAGAAAGCAGCAGCACTTCGATGCCTTTCTTGCGCAACAGCTCCAGGTGCGGGCTGCTCTTCGCCGCCGCGTAGCTGTCGGCGGTGATGTAGTAGATCTTCTCCTGCCCTTCTTTCATGCGGGAGACGTACTCTTCCAGCGACACGGTCTGCGCGGAGGAGTCGGTATGCGTTGAGGCGAAACGCAGCAGTTTGGCGATGGTTTCAACGTTCGCGGTGTCTTCTGCCGGGCCTTCTTTCAGCACCAGGCCGAACTGTTTCCAGAAGGTCTGATATTTTTCCGCATCGTCTTTCGCCAGTTTTTCCAGCATCTGCAGCGCACGTTTGGTCAGGGCGTTGCGCAAGTTACGGGTGACGGTGCTGTCCTGCAGAATTTCACGGGAGACGTTGAGCGGCAGATCGTTAGAATCGATCAGGCCGCGCACAAAGCGCAGGTAGTTCGGCATGAACTGCTCGGCGTCGTCCATGATAAAGACGCGCTGCACGTACAGCTTCAGACCGTGCTTGTGATCGCGGTTCCACATGTCCCACGGCGCCTGTGCCGGAATGTACAGCAGGCTGGTGTACTCCTGCTTACCTTCCACACGGTTGTGGCTCCAGGTCAGCGGGTCGGTAAAATCGTGGGCGATGTGCTTGTAGAATTCGTTGTACTCGTCGTCTTTAATTTCAGACTTGTTGCGCGTCCACAGCGCCTGCGCCTTGTTGATTTTCTCCCAGGAAACCACGGTTTCGCCGTCTTTCTCTTCCTGTTTTTCAATCTCGACCGGCAGGGCGATATGATCGGAATATTTGCTGATGATGGAGCGCACGCGCCAGTCGTTCAGGAAATCGTCTTCCCCTTCACGCAGGTGCAGGGTGATTTCGGTGCCGCGATCCGCTTTGGTGATGTCATCAACGGTGTATTCGCCTTCCCCTTTGGATTCCCACAGCACGCCGTTTTCAGCGCTGTCGCCCGCCGCACGGGTGCGCACGGTAACTTTGTCGGCCACGATAAACGCCGAGTAGAAACCGACACCGAACTGGCCGATGAGCTGGCTGTCTTTCGCCTGGTCCGAGCCCATGGACTCCAGGAACGCCTTAGTGCCGGATTTGGCGATGGTGCCGAGGTGGTCGATCACCTCGTCGCGGTTCATCCCGATGCCGTTATCGGCGATGGTCAGGGTGCGGTTCTCCTTATTGAACGAGACGCGCACGCGCAGCTCGCCGTCGCCTTCGTACAGATCCGGGTTAGACAGCGCGCGGAAGCGCAGCTTGTCCGCCGCATCGGATGCGTTGGAAATCAGCTCACGCAGGAAAATTTCTTTGTTGGAATACAGGGAATGGATCATCAGGTGCAGAAGCTGTTTTACTTCTGACTGGAAACCACGGGTTTCTTGTCCTTTCATCTATGTCGACCTCAACAATGCCATTTAATGGGGTTTTAAAACGTTGAGTGAGAGATGGGGATACGGGGGGAAATTTTCAAGCGGAGGCCGCGCGCGCAGCCTCCGTTTGGTCAGAAAATAATCTTGTGACGTCCGGCCAGAGAGTGCGACAGCGTGGTGCCGTCCACCATCTCCAGCTCGCCTCCGACCGGCACGCCATGGGCGATGCGGCTGGCGTCAACGCCGTACTGCGAGCACAGCTCGGCGATGTAGTTGGCGGTTGCCTCCCCTTCCACCGTCGGGTTGGTGGCGAGGATCACCTCTTTGATGGTTTCGGACTCAAGACGCTGTTCAAGGCGGTCAAGACCGATATCATCCGGACCAATACCGTCCAGCGGGGAGAGATGCCCCATCAGCACGAAGTAGCGGCCGGAAAACTGCCCGGTTTGTTCGATGGCGTAGATGTCCGCCGGACTCTCCACCACGCAAATCTGGCCGTTTTCCTGACGACGCGGGTTCGTACAGATGTTACACACGTCCTGCTCGGTAAAGGTACGGCAATCCGCACAGTGACCGATTTCTGACATGGCGCGGGTTAAAGCCTGCGCCAGGCGCATCCCGCCGCTGCGGTCGCGCTGCAATAGCGTAAACGCCATGCGCTGCGCCGACTTCGGGCCAACGCCCGGCAGGCAGCGCAGTGCTTCCATTAACTGCGTGAGCAGCGGACTGGTTTGCATCAGAACGGCATCTTGAAGCCAGGCGGCAGCTGCATGCCGCTGGACACGGAGGCCATTTTCTCTTTCTGGGTTTCGTCGATACGGCGAGCGGCATCGTTAAATGCGGCTGCAACCAGATCTTCCAGCATCTCTTTGTCGTCTTCGAGCAGGCTCGGGTCGATTTCAACGCGACGGCAGTTGTGCGCACCGTTGATGGTCACCTTGACCAGACCGGCACCGGATTCACCCGTGACTTCCAGCTGAGCGATCTCTTCCTGCATCTTCTGCATTTTTTCCTGCATCTGCTGAGCCTGCTTCATCAGGCCACCCAGACCGCCTTTTCCACCAAACATAGGCTTCTCTCTTCTTTCACGTTTAAGGATTACAACCGTAAGTCAGACTCACGATCAAATGGGGCGAATACTCTCTTCATCCAGATCGGCGTCGAAGAACCGGCGCAGGGTCTGAATGTTGTTATCCGCAATAATCGCCTCGCGCGCCTGCGCGAGCTTCTCTTCATAAATGGCCTGGCGCCACTCGAGCGGCGTTTTCACTGCCGGATTATCATCTTCAATGATAGTCAATTCAACCGGTGCCCCCTGTAAAGCGGCAAGCGCCTCGGCCAGCGCCTTTTGCGCGCCAGGGGAATTGAGGTGCCGCTGGCCCGGACGCAGGTGCAGACGCACCTGATTGCCGTCCTGCTCTTTCCAGGCGTTCAGCGCGACCTGTTCGACCAGCTTCGGCAGCTGGAGTTTGCTGACCTCGGCGGCCCAGGCATCGCGCGCAATGGACTCTTCGGCAAGCTTCGCGGAAAGCTCCGGCGTTTTTTCATGCTCCAGCGCCTTTTTCAGCGCTTTCGGCGTAGCCACCTCTTCCTTCACGGTTTCGGTGATGGTGGTTGCCTTCCAGCGGTAAGCCTCTTCTTTCACCGGGGCTTTCTGCTCGAGCGCGGACGGTGCCGGACGCGACTGTACGCGCTCCGTTACCGAGGCCAGTCGTTCAAGCGCGGCGTTGTTCACCGGCCGCGCTCTTCCTGGCGCTGCCGGTTCACTCTTTTTTGGTTTGGTTACTCCCTGGGCACGCTGCAGCTGGCTGCGCGCGGCAAGCACCGAACTGGTGGCATCCGACAGCGGTACGTTCTGCTGCGGTGGCGGCGTCGGCTGCGGCGGCACCTGCTGCGGCGACATCACCGCCGTGGGCGCGACCGGCGCGAAAGACTGTCGCGGCACTTCCGGCTCCGGCAGCGGCATGCGCGGGTGGAACGCCAGCGCGCGCAGCAGCGTCATTTCAACGCCCATACGCGGATCCGGCGCAAACGGTAGCTCTTTGCGGCCAATCAGCAGCGTCTGGTAATAAAGCTGGACGTCGGCAGGCGGCACGGTGCGGGCAAGCTCACGCATCCGCTGTTCAATGGCCGCCATATCCGCACCAATCGCGGAGGGAGAAAGTTGCAGCATCGCCACGCGGTGCAGCAGGCTGAGCATCTCAACCAGCAGCCCTTCCCACTCAATACCGCGGGCAGCGGCCGCGTTCACCTGCGACATCACGCGTTCGCCGTTAGCGGCAATCATCGCTTCGATAAGCGACAGCGCCTGATCGTCATCCAGCGTGCCGAGCATGGTGCTGACCGCCTCGGTGGAGAGCTTGCCGTCACCGCTGGCAATCGCCTGGTCGGTCAGGCTTAATGCATCACGCAGGCTGCCGTCCGCCGCGCGGGCCAGCAGCTGCAGGGCGCGCGGTTCGTGGACAATCTTCTCTTCATCAAGAATATGCTCAAGCTGCGCACGGATCTGCTCAACGTCCAGCGCCTTCAGGTGGAACTGCAGGCAGCGCGATAAAATCGTGACCGGCAGCTTTTGCGGATCGGTGGTCGCCAGCAGGAACTTCACGTGCGCGGGCGGCTCTTCCAGCGTCTTCAGCAGGGCGTTGAAGCTGTGGCGCGACAGCATGTGCACTTCATCGATCAGGTAGACCTTGAAGCGGCCGCGCGCCGGGGCGTACTGGACGTTGTCCAGCAGGTCGCGGGTATCTTCCACTTTGGTGCGCGAAGCGGCATCGATCTCGATCAGATCGACAAAACGCCCCTGCTCGATCTCCCGACAGTTATCACACACGCCGCACGGCGTGGCGGTGATCCCGGTTTCGCAATTGAGACCTTTTGCCAGCAAACGGGCAATAGAGGTCTTACCGACGCCGCGGGTGCCGGAAAAAAGATAGGCGTGATGGATGCGACCTAGCGACAAGCCGTTCGCCAGGGCCGTCAGCACATGTTCCTGACCGACAACGTCAGCAAAGGTTTGTGGTCGCCATTTACGGGCTAACACCTGATAACTCATGGGCAGGCTCTGCAACGCTGGAAGGTGAATTTATGGAGGGGAATGCTATCACAACCTCACCCATTGAGCGAGGTTGTGAAAACCGGGATTAGTGACCCGGGAAAGGCACCAGGCAATAGCTGGTAATACCCTGTTTTTCCAGGCGCTGTTCACCGCCGAGATCGAACAGGTTGATGATGAAGGCCGCGTCGGTCACTTCCCCACCCAGACGACGGATCAGCTTCACGGTCGCTTCAATGGTGCCGCCGGTTGCCAGCAGATCGTCGACCACCAGCACTTTGTCGCCCGGCTTGATCGCATCAACGTGGATCTCCAGCTGATCGGTGCCGTACTCCAGCTCGTAGCTTTCTGCGATGGTTTCACGCGGCAGCTTGCGCGGCTTACGCACCGGCACAAAACCCACGCCCATTGCCAGCGCAACCGGTGCGCCAAACAGGAAACCACGGGCTTCGGTACCTACTACTTTGGTGATCCCGGCGTTTTTATAACGCTCGACCAGCAGTTCAATGCTGAGCGCGTACGCTTTCGGGTCTTCCAGCAAGCTGGTGACATCACGGAAAAGAATGCCAGGCTTTGGATAGTCCTGGATGCTTTTGATGCTGTTTTTCAGATATTCAAGCTGCTGTGCAGTTGCGGTCATCGGTTTGTGCCTAAATAAAACAGTGTTACTCACAGCGCGCAACGAGTCGGCCAAGGCAACAATTGTTTAACCTTTGACCAGGCGCACCTGTGCTCGAAAACGGTCGAATTTACTGGCTGCGCGTGATAATTGCAACAGCCATGATGAGGCTTCAGTGCTTTTGTTGCTTTTCATCAACCACGGGGATCCGCCACATAAAGAAAAGCAGGCTGGTCAGGATCGCCAGCAGCAGAATACGTACCCACATCATTTTCACCAGCCATAATGAAATAGCGAAGGTGATGAGGATCACTGCGATCGCGCGCGGCTTCGCGCCGGGCGGCATGGCCCGGTGTTTTTGCCAGTGCCGCAGATAGCCGCCAAACCATGAGCGGTAGAGCAGCCAGTGGTGAAAACGCGGCGACGAGCGGGCGAAGCACCAGGCCGCCAGCAGGATAAATGGCGTGGTCGGCAGTAAGGGTAAAAACACACCCAGCGTGCCAAGCACTACCGCGAGCCAGCCAATGATGATTAAAATAGTACGCTTCATAATGCGAATCGTTATCAAACTGAACGGCTACTTTACCACTGGAGAGCGCCTTGAAAACAGCACTGCTTCTTGAGAGGCTGCAAAATCAGCTAATTGCTCTGCGGGAGCAGGCTACACCGCTAATGGGGCACGCCACGCTGAAGCCGCGCTTTGACCGACAGCTTTTTCGTACCCGCAGCACCGTCATTCAGGATTACCTGGCGGAAGCGCAGACGAATCTCGACGAGCTTCGCCATGCGGTTGAGAGTGAACAGCAGGAACAGGTGGCGTGGCTTGCGGCGCATCTCACCGAGCAGATCACCGCGCTGCATCGTGAAATCGCCGCCTGGCCGCTGCGCGCCTGGGACAGCGCCTCCCCGGGGCTCGGTAAATGGCAGCGCAAGCGGCTGGAGAACCAGGAGTTTGAACGCCGACTGTTTGAGATGAAGCGCGAACGCGAGGTGCGTCTGAACAACAGCGAAACGCTGGAAGAGCAGCAGCTATTGATGCGCGAGATTAGCGCGCTGGAAGGACGCATCGTCCGCTGCCGTCAGGCGCTGGATGAGATTGAGCGCGTCATTGAACGTTTGACCCGTTAACAGGAGCCACACCCATGTCACTGGAAAATGCACCCGATGAGGTCAAGCTGGCCGTCGATTTGATTATGCTGCTGGAGAATCATGAGATCCCCGCCGAAACGGTGCTTAAGGCACTGGAGATTGTACGGCGGGATTTTGAGGGGAAACTTCCCCCTCACTCTAACCCTCTCCCACAGGGAGAGGGAAAATAGATTAAGCCGGAGTCGGGTCGTCGCCCTTAATGTCGCGCTTCACTTCCGTATGCTCATCACCTTTCTCGTTACGCAGGTGAACCTCAAGCTGGTTGAAGGCGATATTAATATCGTTTTCACGGCACAGACGATCGATAGAACGGTTAAGTTCATCCACCGTGTAGCTGCGGTCACGCAGTTCACGCACGTATAAACGCAGCTCGTGATCCAGCGTACTCGGCCCAAAGGTGGTGAAGAAGACCGCCGGAGCCGGATCGTGCATCACTTTCGGATGCTCAGACGCCGCCTTCAGCAGCACCTCTTTCACCTTATCCAGATCCGATCCATAGGCCACGCCCAGGCGGATCACCACGCGCGTCACCGTATCCGATAGCGACCAGTTGATCAGACGCTCGGTCACGAACGCTTTGTTCGGGATGATCACCTCTTTGCGATCGAAGTCGGTGATGGTGGTGGCACGAATACGGATCTTGCTGACCGTACCGGAGAAGGTACCGATGGTAACGGTATCGCCGATACGTACCGGACGTTCGAACAGGATGATCAGGCCGGAGACAAAGTTACCGAAGATCTCCTGCAGGCCAAAACCAAGACCGACCGAGAGAGCGGCCGCCAGCCACTGCAGTTTATCCCACGAGACGCCAAGCGAACCAAAGACCGTCATCGCCCCAACAATAATGATCACGTAGTTGAGGATCGTCGTAATGGCGTAGGACGCCCCCTGGCGAAGATTCAGACGTGACAGGAGCAGCACTTCGAGCAGGCCTGGCAGGTTGCGGATCAGCGCCCAGGCCACCACCGACGACACCAGCGCAAACAGCAGGCTGCCCATGGTCACGCTTTTCATGACCGCCGCGCCCGCTTCGGTGCCGTTGTATTGCCAGAGGGTAATACTGTCGAGATAGGCGAAAACGGTAATAAGATCGGACCAGATAGCCCAGAACATCACCGCAAACAGGGCGATCATCACCAGCATGGTGATACGCAGCGTCTGCTGGTTAACCTGCTCCAGCGCGATGGTCGGCTCTTCCTGCGGCTCCGCACCTTCGGCCCCCTCTTTCACCTGATGCTGACGACGCGCAATGGCACGGCGATAGGCGATGCGGCGGGCCGCCACGCTCAGGCCGCGCAGTACGGTCTGATAGAGCAGGTTCCAGACGATCACCAGATAGACCGTTTCAATCCAGCGCCCGGACAGACGCAGCGTGGTATAGAAGTAGCCCGTTGCCGTCAGCACCATCAGCGCCAGCGGAATGATCGCCAGCACGGTCACGGTGGCCAGACGGATATTGTGGGACTCTTTATCACGCCAGCTGTCGCGGCACATCGGCCACATCAGGATCGCAATCAGCAGCAGGTTCAGCAGGATGACCAGCTGGCCCAGCACATCATCCATCAGATGCAGCGGGGAAAGCTCAGAAACAACCGACCAGAAGTGCAGCGGCAGGAGGGCCAGGCTGATGCGCACAATCTGGCGACGCCAGTGGCTGGTCAGCTGCGCAGGCATGTTGAAATGACGCACCGCCACGCCGTCTTTTTCCAGCACCTTCCAGCACACGCCAAACACCAGCCAGAACAGCGCCAGTTTTTTACTGAACGCCCACAGCAGATCGCTGACGTTGAGCTGCATGGTGAGCAGAATCAGGCCCACAGCCAGAATAATCAGGCACACCGGCAGGGCGCGAATGAGATCGATCAGAATCGCTTTTGGCGTATGAAGCTGGCTATCGTTACGCAGTTGCCCCACTTCGGAGGCCAGCTTCGCCTGGTATTTTTTCAGCCAGCCCAGACGCCAGCGGATCAGGCCAGCAATCAGCAGCAGCGGTAATCCCGCGAGCAAGGCAATCGTCACCGCAGGCCAGGCTTTCTCCCAGTTTACGGTGATCTTCATGCTCTTAATCTGCGTTTTCAGCGTCTCAGGGAAGGATTTAATCCAGTCCCAGTCCATCGGTTTGTTGCTGTTTACCCAGAAAATCTGCTGGGTCAGGATCTCCTGCAGACTTTTCGAGACGCTCACCAGCTGCTGCTGGTTGATTTGCAGGTTAATGGCCATCATCAGCTGGTTACCCAGCTGTTTGTTGAGCTGGTCCAGCAGCTCGCGACGCATATCGACGACCTGGAGCAGCGCGTCGTGCACTTCCGGGTTCACGTCGCTGGAATGGCCCTCTTCAATTTTGGCGACAAAGCTATCGCTCTGGAAAAGGGCATCGCGCTGCTGGTTGACGTCAAACTGTTCCAGACGCAAATCCGCGATGCGGTTGGTCATGTCTTCCAGCTCATCAGCGGACGGGAGCGTCTGCTGCTGCTGGTAGAGAATACGCGACAGCAGGAGGCTGCCCTTCAGGACCGCGATCTGCTCTTTGATGTTGCGCTCAGCCTGCAGCGCGCGATCCAGCCAGTTCTTCACTTTGATATTTTGCTGAACCAGTGAGTTACCCTTTTCCGTCGCCTGTATCAGGCGCTGGCTAAGCTGGTGGTTGGCGTCGAGCTCCTGTTTCACCAGTGGATTCGCCTGAATGCGGGCGGTCTCATCAGGCGATACGGCCTCCTGGGCGGTTTTTTCCGTCAGCGTCAGGCGCTTGCTGTTAACCGCCTCCTGCAACAGCTGAAGCTGGTGTTCAAGACGATTAATGTTGGCGGTGACGTAATCGCGCTGTTTTTGCAGGGTGTCCTGCAGCACCGTATTCC
Source organism: Enterobacter sp. C6 (assembly GCF_008122455.1). Lineage (NCBI taxonomy): Bacteria > Pseudomonadati > Pseudomonadota > Gammaproteobacteria > Enterobacterales > Enterobacteriaceae > Enterobacter > Enterobacter sp. C6. The sequence continues at coordinate 31,913 of NZ_QPFW01000235.1, read as the reverse complement.
CTTCCAGACTTTTACGCTGCTGTTCGATTTGTGCATTGAGCAACGTCTGCTGAACCAGCAGCAGGGTTTGCTGGGTCGGGCGCAGCGTTCCCTCTCCCACCGTCGTGCCGTTCAGACGGTTGCGGATCTGCTGCAGCTGCTGAGACGCGGAGTACATCAAGTTTTGCACGCGTTCCGGCTGGGTTTGCAGGGAGACAAGCTGGCTGTTATAGGTCGCGAGGTCGGACTGCGCGGTTTGCAGGTCGTCGAGCAGTTGCGCGACGCGCGACTCCAGCTGACGTAAAGAGAGCGTCGAGAGCGTCTTGCGCGTTTCGGTATCGTTATCGACGTCGCTCAGGGCGTTCAGCGATTCCGTCGCCTTGCGCATGTTTTCAGGAGCCTGCGCCACCTTCTGACGAAGCTGGGCGGTATCGGCTTTGACGCGTTCAATTTTATCCAGCGTTTCCAGCGTTTCCGTCAGATCCTGCTGGATGAGCTTATCCTGAGGAGAGAGCTCTTTTTGTTTGTTCAGCGCGTCGAGCTGCGACTGAACATCGCCACGCGAGGGAATGTCATTGCTGTTATCGGCGCGGGCCCAGGTCAGCGGCGCCGTGGCAAAGAAAAACAGCATCGCAAAGAGCAATGCAAAAACAGGATGTTGCGAGCGATTGATGGGCAGCATAGTTGTGAATGATGTCAGAAGATGACCGAAAATAGTCCGGCGTGAAGAATATCACGCTCGCCGGAAGCAGAATAGCGCGAACGTGAGCCTCTGAGATAAATCCTGGAAATGACTCAGGCAGTTAGCGATGGCGCGTCGCTGCGCAGCGACGGGCAGAGCTGTAGCATTTCCAGTAAAATCGCCACGTAGCTGCGGGCTTCCTCTTTGAGGTCAAAGGATTGCGGGGCAAACAGCCAGTTTTCCATCAGACCTGAAATGTAGCCGCGCATCAGGATAGCCGCCCGGCGGGTCAAGAGATTGGCCGGTAACAGCTTTGCCTGCATACACAGGTTCAGGTTCAGTTCGATACGGTCATAGCTTTCGAGGCTGAGGCTGCGTTGCGCCTGTTGCACCACCGCCATTTCGCCCACGAACTCGCATTTATGATAAATTATTTCCATCATTAATCTGCGACGTTCTTCAACTACCGTCGCTTCAAGGATATATACTAATATTTCTCTCATTACTGAGAGTGGATCATCAGGGAATTTTGCCCGATACTCACTCTCGAGATCGCTAATGCTGGACTCTGAAAGCTCCCAGATTTCACCGAACAGATCTGACTTATCTTTAAAATGCCAGTAAATCGCTCCCCGCGTCACACCGGCAGCCTGAGCAATTTGTGCCAGCGAGGTTGACGAAACACCCTGCTGAGAGAACAAACGTATTGCCACATCCAGAATGTGTTGTCGGGTTTCCAGCGCTTGTTGTTTAGTTTTTCGTGCCATAGGTGGGTGAATTTACAGGAGTCAGATTTACATACATTTGTGAATGTATGTACCATAGCATGACGATAATATAAACGCAGCAACGGGTTTTAGACTCAGGACCCTTGATCAATTTGAAATCGGACACTCGAGGTTTACATATGAACAAAAACAGAGGGTTAACGCCTCTGGCAGTCGTTCTGATGCTCTCAGGCAGCTTAGCGCTAACAGGATGTGACGACAAACCAGCTCAACAAGGAGCTCAGCAGGCGCCAGAAGTAGGCGTCGTGACGCTCAAATCTGAACCTCTACAAATCACCACCGAGTTACCAGGCCGTACAAATGCTTACCGCATTGCGGAAGTGCGTCCTCAGGTTAGTGGCATTATCCTGAAACGTAACTTCACCGAAGGCGGTGATGTGAAGGCCGGTGAGTCTCTGTATCAGATTGATCCCGCAACCTATCAGGCAAATTATGAAAGCGCGAAAGGCGACCTGGCGAAAGCACAGGCCGCAGCCAAAATTGCCCAGCTGACGGTGAATCGTTATCAAAAACTGCTCGGTACCAAGTACATCAGCCAACAGGATTACGATACCGCCCTGGCAGATGCGCAGCAGGCTAACGCAGCCGTAGTGGCAGCCAAAGCGGCGGTCGAAACCGCGCGCATCAACCTGGCCTATACCAAAGTGACCTCCCCTATCAATGGTCGTATTGGTAAGTCTTCCGTCACGGAAGGGGCACTGGTGCAGAACGGTCAGACCACCGCGCTGGCGACCGTGCAGCAGCTTGATCCGATCTACGTTGACGTGACGCAGTCCAGCAATGATTTCCTACGCCTGAAACAGGAGCTGGCTAACGGCACCCTGAAACAGGAAAACGGCAAAGCCAAAGTGGAGCTGATTACCAACGACGGTATCAAGTTCCCGCAGGAAGGTACGCTGGAATTCTCTGACGTGACGGTCGACCAGACCACCGGTTCCATCACCTTACGTGCGATTTTCCCGAACCCTGACAAAAACCTGCTGCCAGGTATGTTCGTTCGCGCGCGTCTGGAAGAAGGAACGAATCCAACCGCCCTTCTGGTTCCACAGCAGGGTGTGACCCGAACGCCACGCGGCGATGCGAGCGCACTGGTTGTAGGTGCAGATGACAAAGTCGAAACGCGCAATATCACCGCCACCCAGGCGATTGGCGATAAATGGCTGGTGACGGAAGGTCTGAAAGATGGCGATCGCGTGATTGTTTCTGGTTTGCAAAAAGTTCGTCCTGGCGCGCAGGTTAAAGCACAGGAAGTGAAATCTGACGATAAACAACAAGCTTCGGCCGCTGGCCAGTCAGAACAAACCAAGTCTTAACTTAAACAGGAGCCGTTAAGACATGCCTAATTTCTTTATCGATCGCCCCATATTTGCGTGGGTGATCGCCATTATCATCATGCTGGCCGGGGGACTTGCGATCCTGAAGCTGCCTGTCGCGCAATATCCAACGATTGCGCCACCGGCGGTGACCATCTCCGCAACCTACCCTGGGGCTGATGCGAAAACGGTGCAGGACACCGTCACTCAGGTTATCGAACAGAACATGAACGGTATCGATAACCTGATGTACATGTCCTCAAACAGTGACTCTACCGGTACAGTTCAGATCACCCTGACCTTCCAGTCAGGTACGGATGCTGACATTGCGCAGGTTCAGGTGCAGAACAAACTGCAGCTGGCGATGCCTTTGCTGCCGCAGGAAGTACAACAGCAGGGTGTGAGCGTCGAGAAATCGTCCAGCAGCTTCCTGATGGTTGTCGGCGTTATCAACACCAACGGCACCATGACGCAGGAGGATATTTCCGACTACGTGGGTGCCAATATGAAGGACGCCATCAGCCGTACTTCCGGTGTGGGTGACGTTCAGCTGTTCGGTTCACAGTACGCGATGCGTATATGGATGGATCCGAACAAACTGAACAACTTCCAGCTGACCCCCGTTGACGTGATCAATGCGATTAAAGCTCAGAACGCCCAGGTGGCAGCCGGTCAGCTAGGCGGTACGCCGCCGGTGAAAGGCCAGCAGCTTAACGCCTCGATCATCGCACAGACCCGTCTGACCTCTGCCGATGAGTTCAGCAAAATTCTGCTGAAAGTGAATCAGGACGGTTCCCAGGTTCGCCTGCGCGACGTGGCTAAGGTCGAGCTGGGCGGTGAGAACTACGACATCATCGCGAAGTTCAACGGTAAACCGGCTTCCGGTCTGGGTATCAAACTGGCGACAGGGGCTAACGCCCTGGACACCGCCACGGCGATCCGCGCAGAGCTGAAGAAGATGGAACCGTTCTTCCCGTCAGGTCTGAAAATCGTTTACCCGTACGACACCACGCCGTTCGTCAAAATTTCGATTCACGAAGTGGTTAAAACGCTGGTAGAAGCGATCATCCTGGTGTTCCTGGTGATGTACCTGTTCCTGCAAAACTTCCGCGCGACGCTTATCCCAACGATTGCCGTGCCGGTTGTTCTGCTCGGGACCTTTGCGATCCTGTCGATATTTGGCTACTCGATAAACACCCTGACGATGTTCGGGATGGTGCTCGCCATCGGCCTGCTGGTGGATGATGCCATCGTCGTGGTAGAGAACGTCGAGCGCGTGATGGCGGAAGAAGGTCTACCGCCGAAGGAAGCGACCCGTAAATCAATGGGTCAGATCCAGGGCGCGCTGGTCGGTATCGCGATGGTGCTGTCTGCGGTATTTATCCCGATGGCTTTCTTCGGGGGCTCTACCGGTGCGATTTACCGTCAGTTCTCAATTACCATCGTTTCCGCGATGGCGCTGTCGGTGCTGGTCGCGTTGATCCTGACGCCTGCGCTGTGTGCCACCATGCTGAAGCCGATTCAGAAAGGCGGTCACGGCGAGCATAAAGGGTTCTTCGGCTGGTTTAACCGCATGTTTGACAAGAGCACGCACCACTACACCGACAGCGTGGGCAACATCCTGCGCAGCACCGGTCGTTACCTGCTGCTCTATATCATCATCGTGGTGGGGATGGCGTTCCTGTTCGTTCGTCTGCCAAGCTCGTTCCTGCCGGATGAAGACCAGGGCGTGTTCCTGACAATGGCACAGCTTCCTGCGGGTGCGTCGCAAGAGCGTACCCAGAAAGTGCTGGATGAAGTGACGGACTACTACCTCACCAAAGAGAAAGACAACGTTGAATCCGTGTTTGCGGTTAACGGCTTTGGCTTTGCGGGTCGTGGTCAGAACACAGGTATTGCCTTCGTTTCTCTGAAAGACTGGTCTGAACGTCCGGGCGAAAAGAACAAGGTTGAAGCCATCACCGGCCGTGCAATGGGCACCTTCTCACAGATTAAAGATGCGATGGTCTTCGCCTTTAACCTGCCAGCGATTGTTGAACTGGGTACCGCGACCGGCTTCGACTTCCAGCTGATTGACCAGGGCGGTCTGGGTCACGAAAAACTGACGCAGGCACGTAACCAGCTGTTTGGCGAAGTGGCTAAGCACCCTGACCTGCTGGTCGGCGTGCGTCCAAACGGCCTGGAAGATACGCCGCAGTATAAAATCGACATCGACCAGGAGAAAGCCCAGGCGCTGGGCGTATCCATCAGTGACATTAATACCACGCTGGGCGCCGCCTGGGGCGGTAGCTACGTTAACGACTTCATCGACCGTGGCCGCGTGAAGAAAGTGTACGTGATGTCAGAGGCGCAATACCGTATGTTGCCAAACGATATCAACAGCTGGTTCGTGCGCGGCAGCAATGGTCAGATGGTACCGTTCTCGGCGTTCTCAACGTCACGCTGGGAATACGGTTCGCCGCGTCTGGAACGCTATAACGGTCTGCCATCGATGGAAATCCTGGGTCAGGCCGCGCCGGGCCGAAGCACCGGTGAAGCCATGAATCTGATGGAAGAGCTGGCGAGTAAACTGCCTTCGGGTATCGGCTACGACTGGACCGGTATGTCCTATCAGGAACGTCTGTCCGGAAACCAGGCCCCTGCCCTGTACGCGATTTCACTGATCGTCGTCTTCCTGTGTCTGGCAGCGCTGTACGAGAGCTGGTCAATTCCGTTCTCCGTTATGCTGGTGGTACCGCTTGGGGTTATCGGTGCGCTGCTTGCGGCAACGTTCCGCGGACTGACCAACGACGTGTACTTCCAGGTAGGCCTGCTGACAACCATTGGCTTGTCGGCGAAGAACGCGATACTTATCGTTGAATTCGCCAAAGATCTGATGGAGAAAGAAGGTAAAGGCCTTATTGAGGCGACGCTTGAGGCTGTTCGTATGCGTCTGCGCCCAATCCTGATGACATCACTGGCGTTTATCCTCGGCGTACTGCCGCTGGTTATCAGTTCCGGTGCTGGCTCCGGTGCGCAGAACGCGGTCGGTACAGGCGTTATGGGTGGTATGGTTACCGCAACCGTACTCGCTATCTTCTTCGTACCGGTGTTCTTCGTGGTGGTTCGCCGCCGCTTCAGCCGGAAGAATGAGGATATTGAACACACGCATTCGGTAGAACCTCACTGATACCGGTTTCACATGATAAAAAGGCCGCATTAGCGGCCTTTTTCATTTTCAGAAAAAATCATAAATTACGCTTATTGTGGTTCTATTTATTTTCTGCCATCTTAAATAGACATATCATAATTAACTGATAACTTAATCGGTGAATTCAGGATTTTTTTAATTTCATTTCTCCGCTTAAGTTATTAGGAATATTCCTAATAAGAAGTTCTTACAAAGATAAGTCTGAATCTGAACTTTTCTCATCATTTTGCTAAGCCGATGAAACGTAAGGAAGCGATAAAGCACCCTCGTTAATTTGGATAAAAAGTTGAGTCCGGGATGACCATTTGCGTACTTGCTCGCATGTCTGCGGTTTTATTTGTAATTTTTCGTAATCGCGCGATGAAATCCAGGAAGGAGTGGCTTATAGTTAGGTTATCAGGAACACAGCACTCATGTAGCTAAGTCAGTTGTATCCATCCCGACAATGATGTTCGGTGAGTAAGAAATCACTCAGAAGGGGATGCGCTATGGACGAGTACTCGCCAAAAAGGCATGATATCGCGCAGTTGAAATTTCTCTGCGAATCCTTGTACCATGACTGCCTTGCCAACCTTGATGAAAGCAACCATGGCTGGGTAAACGACCCAACGTCTGCTATCAATTTACAGTTGAATGAGCTGATAGAGCATATCGCAACCTTCGCACTTAATTATAAAATTAAGTACAATGAAGATAATAAGCTCATTGAGCAAATTGATGAATACCTGGACGACACCTTTATGTTGTTCAGCAGTTACGGCATTAACGCCCAGGATTTGCAAAAATGGCGTAAATCGGGGAACCGGCTATTCCGCTGTTTCGTCAACGTGAGCAGAGCTAACCCGGTTAGTCTTTCCTGTTAAAATTATTACAATTACTAAGGTGAATTTATGTCTGATAAACCACTCACAAAAGTCGATTATTTGATGCGCTTACGACGTTGTCAGTCAATTGACACGCTTGAGCGCGTCATTGAAAAGAATAAATACGAGCTTTCGGATAATGAGCTGGCGGTATTTTATTCAGCCGCTGACCATCGTCTTGCCGAGCTGACAATGAATAAGCTGTATGACAAAATCCCTACTTCTGTGTGGAAATTTGTCCGTTAATCTTTGAAGGGTGTCTGTAGAGTTCTACGCCTCGTTCTCAGTTTTTACCTATCCCGTTATACTCCCTGTGCCCAGGCCAGGTCTCCGTGTAAAACGTGTTTTTCAGCAGCAATGTTGTGACGCCAGTCACATCGGCTTTTCGGGAACGTTCCCCTCCTGGCCTGTTCAGATTACCCTGCGGTAATCACATCCAGCGAGGTTTCCAATGAGCTTAGAAAAACAGAAGATGATTGCCGGTGAACATTATCGTCCCGGCGATGAGACGTTACGGGCCGACCGACTGCGAGCCCGCCATCTGGTCTATCGCTATAACCACACCGCACCTGATGAAAAAACAGAACGCCAGAACATTCTGGCGGAACTTCTGGGACAAAGCGAAGGCGCTTATATAGAACCGAGCTTCCGCTGCGACTATGGATATAACATTTATCTGGGCAAAAACTTTTACGCTAACTTCGACTGTGTAATGCTGGATGTCTGCCCTGTTCATATTGGCGATAACTGCATGCTCGCGCCGGGTGTTCATATTTATACGGCAACCCACCCGCTGGATGCGGAGGAACGCAATAGCGGCGTGGAGTTTGGAAAACCTGTCAGCATTGGCGATAACGTCTGGATTGGTGGCCGGGCGGTCATTAACCCTGGCGTCACCATTGGTGATAATGTCGTGGTGGCCTCCGGCGCCGTCGTGACGAAAGACGTCCCGGCTAACGTCGTCGTTGGCGGCAACCCGGCCAAAATCATTAAAACGCTGTGAGGTTACGGGGAGCCAACTGTTATGGTCTTTTAGCGCCAGACTGTTACTTTTTTCAGCCTGATGGCTCCCCTAAAATTGGCAGACACCCTGTATTGTCAACTCTCATGAAGGCAAAAAATGACCGAGATACAGCGCCTGCTTACCGCCACCATCGACGATCTTAACCTCCGCGAAAAGCGCGACAATCGCCCACACTTTAGCATTAGCTTTATTCGCAAACATCCTGGACTGTTTGTCGCCATGTATGCCGCCTGGCTGGCGACGCTTATTGTAATGCTGACATCCGAAACGCTGGTGGACTCCGTCTGGCTGCTGGTTGTACTGTTTGTCGTCTTTAACGCCTTTTTCTTTTTCGACGTGAATCCGCGCTACCGTTACGAAGATATCGACGTGCTCGATTTCCGGGTCTGCTACAACGGCGAATGGTACAACACGCGTTTCGTGCCAGCGGAACTGATCGAAAACATCCTGCATTCTCCGGCGGTTGAAGCCGGGCAAAAAGAGAAGCTGCAGAAAATGGTCTCCACTAAAGGACAGCTCTCTTTCTATGATGTCTTTAGCCTTTCCCGCCCTGCTGCTGCGTAATGAGCGCCTGCAGACGTCGGATCCCCGGGGCAAACTGAGAAGCAGAGGTATTGCCGTAACCTAAAACCAGACCGGTTTGCCCCTGCTTCGCCTCCAGGTAGTACCCGCTCAGTGCAGCGGGGGCCAGTTGAAACGCCCTCGCCTGCTCCACCAGTTTCTGGTCATCAATATCGTCTATCGCCAGCGTCAGATGCATCCCGCCTTCACCGGCCAGAATACGGTGCGGCGCATGAAGCTCTGCGCCCAGCACCTCCCGCAGCTGGCGATAGCGTTTACGGTAGAGCCGACGCATGGCGGCAAGATGGCGAGCGTAATGACCGTCCTCAATGAACAGCGCCAGCGTGCGCTGTTCGGCACGATGCCCACCGCGCAACAGCGAGCCGATGGCCGGGCGAGCCGCTTTCGCCAGCGCTGGCGGTAACACCATGAACCCCATTCGGAGCGACGGAAACAGCGTTTTACTGAACGTCCCCAGATACACAACGGGCGCATTGTTGACCATTCCCAGCATCGCCGGTACGGGCTCACCGGCATAACGGAACTCGCTGTCGTAATCATCTTCAATGATCCACGCGTTGTGCTGCCCGGCCAGTTCCAGCAGCGCCAGCCGCCGCCGCGCGCTGAGCACGCTCCCGTAAGGGAACTGGTGCGAAGGTGAGGTAAAAATCAGTGAGGGTGCAGGCGCATCCAGCCCTTCCCAGCACATTCCCTCGTCATCAACCGGTATTCCCGTCATTGCCAGGCCGGTTTTAACAAACGCGCTTTTTGCCCCGCTATAGCCGGGGTTTTCTACCCAGGCGATATCCCCCGGCTCGCTCAACAGCATCGTACACAGGTTGACGCCTTCAAGCGCGCCTTCGGTTATCACAATCTGGCTGGCGTCGCAGTCAATACCCCGGGACAGGGCAAGATGTCGGGCAATCGCGGCCCGCAGCGACGGCTCGCCGGCCGGGTCGCCATACCCTAGCAGAGCATTTCCCTCCTCCCGCATCACGCGATCGTACAGTCGCCGCCACAGCGGCAGCGGAAAATAGTTGATGGCCGGCGTGCCTGGGGTAAACGCCAGAACAGGCGTGTCCCGGGGCACTGGCGCAGGCAGCAGCCCGACCCGTTTTGCGAGCGTGATGGCAGGGTCCGGCATTGTCCGGGTGACGGAACGGTGAGCTAACTGTGCCACCCGCGTTCCCTGGCGATTACGCTGCAAATACCCTTCGAGAGTGAGCTGGTCCAGCGCCGCATTGACGGTATTCCGGGAAAGGGAGAGCTGCAGGGCAAGCGTTCGCGAACCGGAAAGCTGGCTGCCGGATCGTAGCCTTCCGCACAGTATGGCCTCCCGCAGAGCAAGGTAGAGCGCACGCTGGAGCGTCTCTTCCCCGCGTGTTTTCAGGGCTGCGTTGAGCAAGGTATAAAATTCATCACCCGGTATATTCATCTCGCCTCCTCGTGGCACCATCAAAACATAGCGCAGTGGTTCTTTTTAAGGAACCAGCAATTCACTAGTCTGAAACTCTTTTCAACGTCACGGAAATGAAGATGAAGACATTCAATCAGTTCGGACAGCCGGTGGGCGAAGCGCTTACCGACTGGCAACCCCGTCAGCACCCGTCCCGGGTGGTCCTTCAGGGTCACTATTGTCGCCTTGAGCCGCTGCGCGTGGAGCATGCCAACGCGCTGTTCTCCGCCTATTCCCTGGCCGGAGATACGCGCAGCTGGACATGGCTGCTGCGTGAACCCGATGCCACCGCAGAGGAATTTGCCGAATGGGTGGCGAGCGTGAGTGAGTTATCCGACCCCATACACTTTACCGTTATGGATAACCGGACTCAGTCACCCGTTGGAACGCTGTCCCTGATGCGGATCGATCCTAAAAACGGGGTCGTGGAGGTGGGGCACGTTCACTTCTCGCCTCTTTTAAGCCGCACGCCCATGTCAACAGAGGCGCAATATCTGCTGATGCGGTATGTGTTCGATACCCTGGGCTACCGGCGTTATGAGTGGAAGTGCAATAGCCTGAACGAACCTTCTCGCAAAGCCGCCCTGCGCCTGGGTTTTCAGTTTGAGGGGCGCTTTCGCCAGGCGCTGGTGATAAAAGGCCACAACCGGGATACCGACTGGTTTTCGATTCTCGATAAAGAGTGGCCGACGCTGGCGAACGCCTTTGAACGCTGGCTTGCCACCGACAATTTTACTGCCGATGGCAAACAGAAAAGATCCCTGGAAAGCTGGCGAGAAACGCGCGTCTAGCGTCTTTTTTTACGTCCCTGAACCGCCTTAAAGCGCGGATTGGATTTGCAAATCACGTATAAGCGTCCCTTGCGTTTGACTATCTGGCAATCCGGGTGACGCTGCTTTGCACTGCGTAATGAGTTAAGTACCTGCATGGTTAGCCCCGCTTCGCATTGAGAAAGCCGCCAAAACGCTTGCGGAAGCGCGCTGCGCTACCGTCCGTGGAGAACGTTTTCTGCTTACCGGTATAAAACGGGTGCGATTTTGAAGAAACCTCGATGGTGATATACGGATATGTTTCACCGTCGAGTTCAATTTCGCGGTCGGTCTTAATGGTTGAGCCAACCTTGAAGTATTCATTCGCGCTGGTGTCGTGGAAGACCACGGTGCGATAGGCTGGATGGATATTGGGTTTCATCGTCAATCCTTTATGTTTTGTTATAACATAACAAAATAATATCCAGGACAGGTTCTAAAAACAACCCCTTCCTTCTGACGATATTTTCTGGTTTACCTGAGATAAAATGAAAACCAGGCCAGCCACGTGCTATAACTATATCATTTCGCGGTAAAATCTTTCTCTTCAGGCAGGGAACTCAGTGCTCAGGAACGGGTATACGAGGAAGGACACGACAGCATGAAAACCCGACATCTGGTCAGTCTGGTGACTGGCGTACTCATCTTTTCCGTGCTGGTCCCCATTTGCCTGAGCATCTGGCTGGCCCATCGCCAGGCGGAAGATAAATTTGTCGATGCGCTGGAAAACTATGCCTCACGCGTGCTGATACGCACCGACAAGGTCGTGGATCAGGCGAAAGAAGCGCTTAATCATCTGCAGGCCTTTGAGGGCGTGCCGTGCAGCCCGTTGCAGTTAAGGGAGATGCGACGGGTCGCTTTCTCGTGGCGATACGTTCAGGAAGTGATTTATATCGACAACCTCAGGCCGCTCTGCTCCTCTCTTGAGCAAACCAGCCATGCCGCCCCTTTCCCCCCGCCGATGCGCATTACCGAAGACGGTTACAGCGCATGGCTGACCACGCAAAACGATCTTGGGTTTCATCGCTACATGGCGGTGCTGGGGCAAGGTCATTACCTTGTCCTGGTCGATCCGGCCTCACTGGTGGATGTCATCCCTTTCGGCGAGATAGCGATTGATGCTGCCCTGGTAGGAAGCACAACACACCGTATCTTCGCCAGCAGCAATACACTCGATCCGCATATCCGTGACATGATCAAAGGTCAGGAGATGACCAGCATACAGTACGACGGTTCAATGTACGTTATGAAGCCTGTACCAGAACTGGGGTTTACCGTTGTCGCATGGGCTACGCTCAAACCACTGGCGGAAACCTGGCACCGGCAGCTGCTTTTATGGCTCCCCTTCGGCATCCTGATAAGCCTGCTTGCCGCGCTCTTTGTCCTGCGGATACTGCGTCGCATTCAGTCGCCGCGCAACCGCCTGCTTGACGCCATTAACAGCCGCGATTTTGTGGTTCACTATCAGCCCATCGTGGCGCTGTGTAGCGGAAAAATTGTCGGCGCAGAAGCGCTGACGCGCTGGCCGCAGCCGGACGGAAGCAGCCTCTCGCCTGATATTTTTATTCCCCTTGCTGAGCAAACCGGGCTTATCTCCCAGCTGACGCAGCTCGTTATCGAAAAAGTGTTCGAGGATATGGGCAACTGGCTGCACCTTCACCCCGATCAGCATATCTCCATCAACCTCGCGCCCGCCGATTTGACCTCCGGCACGCTGCCGCCGCTGCTGAGTCACTTGCTGAACAAATGGAAGGTCCACCCGAGCCAAATCGCCCTTGAGGTCACCGAGCGCGGCTTTGCCGATCCAAAAATCAGCGCGCCGGCTATCGCCGCATTCCGTCGTTCGGGGCACCCTGTCTATATAGATGATTTTGGTACGGGCTATTCCAGCCTGAGCTACCTGCAGGATCTGGATGTCGACACGCTAAAAATTGATAAATCATTCGTGGATGCGCTGGAGTACAAAAACGTGACGCCGCACATTATTGAAATGGCGAAGTCGCTGCAGCTGGCGATGGTTGCGGAAGGCGTCGAGACCGCCGGGCAGCTCGCCTGGCTGCACCAGCACGGCGTGCAGTTCGGACAGGGCTGGTACTACAGCAAAGCGCTGCCGAAAATGGAATTTATCCTTTGGGCAGAGAATAACCTCGGCACGCATTCTACTTAAGATAGGATTTGATCACCTGCAGCACCACGCCAAGATCGGCTTCACGCTGCGCTTCTTCAGGTTCTTTCACCACATGATCGGTTAAATGCCCTTCGATCACCTGCATCATCATGCCGTTGACCGCCCCGCGGATCGCCGCCAGCTGCTGTAACACCTCGGCGCATTCGTGATCGCTGTTGAGCATTTTCTCCAGGGCATTACTCTGCCCCTGAATTTTCTTCAGGCGAGTCAGTAACATTTTCTTGTCGCGAACGGTATGTGACATCTCTCTATCCCTTATTTTTGGCTTTTAAAGCATAACACGCTCTACTCCCCCTGAGTATTTTTCTACTGGGGGGTAGTATTAGACTACTGGGGGGGAGTAGTATTTGCAGACATTTTCCACGCCGGAATCCCCCATGACCGATTTTGCTTCACTCCTGCAGCAGGGTAATGCCTGGCTGTTTGTTCCCAGCGCTATCCTGCTTGGCGCGCTGCATGGCCTGGAACCGGGCCACTCAAAGACCATGATGGCCGCTTTTATCGTGGCCATCCGCGGCACGCTGAAACAGGCGGTACTGCTAGGCCTGGCGGCCACGCTCTCCCATACGGCGGTGGTCTGGCTCGTTGCTATGGCGGGATTATGGTTTGGTCGGGGCTGGGATGCGCATACGTCCGAACCCTGGTTCCAGCTGATCTCCGGGGTGTTGATCGTTGCGATCGCCCTGTGGATGGCGTGGCGAACCTGGAAAGAGAGCCAGCCACACGATCATCATCACGACCATGATCACCATGACCACCATCATGATCATCATCACCATGAACATTCGCTAATTGAAGAAGAGTGGCAGGACGCCCACCAGCGCGCGCACGCGCAGGATATTAACCGCCGTTTTAGCGGTCAAAACGTCACCACCGGACAGATCGTCATGTTTGGCCTGACCGGCGGGCTTATCCCCTGCCCGGCGTCCATCACCGTTTTGCTGATCTGCCTGCAGCTGAAGCATTTTGCCCTCGGCGCAACGCTGGTATTCAGCTTCAGTATTGGTCTGGCATTAACCCTGGTGGCTTCAGGCGCGATTGCCGCCTTGAGCCTCAAGCACGCGACAAAACGCTGGCCCGGGTTTAACGAGCTTTCCCGTAAAGCGCCGTGGATTTCCGCTGCGCTGATTACCGTAGTAGGAATTTATATGAGCCTGCACGGTCTGAGCGGCATTCTGGCGTAAGCCTGCGGCCACGCCCTGTGGCCGCATCTTAATGGTCGTTACGGGTTCTGCTGCCAGCTAAAGGTATAGCGAAGCTGGCGCGTCTGCAGAATGAATTCCGGTGAAACGCTGGGGCTCCAGGAGTCGTCGCCGCCCACGCCCATATGGAACGCGTCGAGGTTGAGCCAGCACCCCGGCTCTTCCCGCAGCAGATGGTGATGGGTTGTCTCGCGCAGCTTCTGCTGGCTGTAGCGGCTCACCGAGAAATGGAACCGGCCATGTAGCTGATGCGTTCCCAGCACCAGCTCCCGCGTATCACAGCGCAAACCATTTTCCGTCGGGAAGATATACGGCGTGTGCATCTCCGCCAGGGGTAATGTCCAGCGTCCCTGCTGTGCCGCCAGCGTTCTGTCCGGGTAGTTTTCATGCGGCCCCAGCCCCAGCCAGGACACATTTTCCGGCGTTTCGGCGAGATGAACGCTCAGGCCAATACGTGCGGGTTCCGGGATATCGGACGCCATATCCACCTGAATATCGCCGTGCAGCCTCCCCTGGTCATCCACCCGCCAGACTTTACGGCTCAGGAACAGCGTTTTGCCATGATACTCCCCGACGTGAAGGGTGTTGACCACAACTTCGCCCGCATGCTGCTCTGCCTCACAGTACAGAACGCGCGAGGTGAGATCGTACATGCCCGCCGCTTTCCAGCGTTCAACCCAGGCATTCGGATCGATCCTCGTCGCTTCACTCACGCCAATATCATTGTCCAGCGGCGCACGGCTGACGTTATCCGTCAGAGGTGACATCAGCGTTTCCACGCCATTTCGCCACCATTGGGTCAGGTTTCCGGATGCGCGATCGAACTGCCAGCGCTGTTGACCATGCGCGATCTCCAGGATGCGATCGCTTTGCGTTAACACCGGCGGCTCGCCCGCCGGGACTGACGGAGCAATAAAGAGTGGAGCGGGAAGCGGCCACTGATCCCACGCGCAGCGGTGGTCTGCCGGTGACCACGGCGTTGCCCGCGGCTGGCGTACTTCAACATTCAGCCAGACTTCCCCCGGCTCGGCTTTCAATTCTGGCAGAGCGATCTCCAGACGCTGAGCGCCTCCAGGGGCTATCGCCAGCGTCACCTCGCCCGAAGCCAGCACCTCCCCGTCCCGGGCAACCGTCCAGCTCAGCACTTCGTTATCGGTGTAGCGGAACAGGTAGCCGCTTTGCACCTCAATCACCAGCGGAGAGGTGCTAACCCGCGTAAAGGTAAAGAACTGCTGCGCGCGCTGCGCCTCGTACAGCGCCGGGTGCGGCGTGCGATCGGGGAAGACCAGCCCATTCAGGCAGAACTGTCGGTCGTTTGGCTTATCGCCAAAGTCCCCGCCATATGCCCAGAACGAATTGCCCTCTTCATCTTGCTTCGTCAGAGCCTGATCGACCCAGTCCCAGACAAATCCCCCCTGCAGGCGAGGGTGGCTGCGAAACGCCTGCCAGTATTTCGCGAACCCGCCGAAGCTGTTCCCCATCGCGTGGGCGTATTCGCAGAGGATCAGCGGGCGTGTTTCATCCGGCATGCCGATCCATTTCTTGATTGACCATTTAGGCACTGCCGGGAAGGGCTGATCCTGATCGACCCGGGCATACATCGGACAGACAATATCAGTCGCCGCCGTGTTCGCGCCGCCACCTTCATACTGCACCGGACGCGTCGGATCCGTGGATTTCACCCAGCGGTACAGCGCGTCGTGGTTTGCACCGTGCCCGGACTCATTGCCCAGCGACCAGATGATAATTGAGGGATGATTACGATCGCGCTGCACCATACGGGTCACGCGCTCGCTCATGGCGGGCAGCCAGCGCGGATCGTCAGCAAGGCGGCTCATCGGCACCATGCCGTGGGTTTCGATATTGGCTTCGTCAACAACGTACAGCCCGTAGCGGTCGCAAAGCCGGTACCACAGCGGATGGTTCGGGTAGTGCGAGCAGCGCACGGCGTTGAAGTTGTGCTGCTTCATGATCTCGATATCGCGACGCATCGTCGCTTCGTCCATCACCTGGCCGTTTTCCGGATGATGCTCGTGCCGGTTAACCCCGCGGATCAACAGCGGTTTACCGTTGAGCTTCAGCAGGCCGTTGCTGATGTCAACCCGGCGGAAGCCGACATCGCAGGCTTCCGTCTCCAGCACGGTGCCCTGCGCATCCAAAAGCGCGATCGTCAGGCGATAGAGTTCCGGGGTTTCCGCACTCCATAACGCCGGGGCTGTAACCGGGATCGCCGCCGTTAACCGCTCGGCCCAGTTGCCGCGCTCGTCCACAATAGCAGAGCCTGGCCGTTGGGTGGTGCTGCCACAGCGTTCACCGTTGCGCCATAGCGTTATCGCCACGTCGCACTCCGCGTAGTCAGCGCCTGTCAACGCGACCTCGACTTTCAGCACCGCGCGGTCCAGCTCCGCATTCAGATCGGTGACCACATGATAATCCGCAATGTGCGTCTCCGGCTTATGCAGCAGGGAGACATCACGGAAAATGCCGCTCATGCGCCACATGTCCTGATCTTCCAGATAGCTGCCGTCGCACCAGCGCAAGACCATGACCGCCAGGCGGTTCTGCCCGGGGCGTAATGCCGCCGAGAGGTCAAACTCGGCGGGCAATCGACTGTCCTGGGAATAGCCTATCCACTGCCCGTTGCACCACAGATGGAACGCCGAGTTCACGCCATCAAAAATAATTCGGGTTTGCCCGCTCTGAAACCAGGCGTCATCCACGTCGAATGTGAGCGAGTAACAACCGGTCGGGTTTTCCTGCGGCACAAAAGGCGGGTTGACGGGGATCGGGTAGGTGACATTGGTATAGATGGGCGTGTCGAACCCCTGCATCTGCCAGTTAGACGGCACGGGCATCGCAATGGCATCCGCGCAATCTTCTGTTACCCATGCCTGAGGAACCTGCTCCGGCGCTGAAAAGTAGCTAAACCGCCAGATCCCGTTGAGGGAGCGCCTGCTGAGGGAACCAGCGTCATCTCTGGCAGAAGATTCATTACGCCAGCTGTGCAACGGCGCGTGTGCGGCCAGACGGTTCCACTGGGTAACGCCGGGGTTTTCCCAGTCCCGACGGGCCAGGATGTCGCTGAGGGTCAGCGAAGATGTATGAGACATATCAACCTCTTTGCGAAGCGCTCACAATTTTGGTTAACATGCCCTGGCACTCTGCGACGGTAAAGCGCCCAATCGCAGGGTAGCGAGTCCGATCACAAAGTTTTATTTGCGGGCAAGCTGCTCGGCAAGCAAGGCCAGGCTTCTGAGCTGCTGCGCCAGATCCTCGCGTTCGGCCTGCTGCGGCGCGCGGCGCGCGGTGGAATGACGGGTAACCAGCGTCACCGGCAGCTGAACCTGCCAGCACGTCTCGCCTTCGGTGGGGGCCAGCAGCCACTCCACGCTGCGCTCGCCCGCCTCGCGAAACGCCTGCCGAATGGTCGTCAGCGGCGGAGAAAACCAGGCGCTGTCAGCCGTATCGTCGAACCCAACCACCGATATCTGGCCCGGAACCGCTACCCCTTTTTCCGCGCAGGCGCGCATCACCCCGAGCGCCATTTGATCGTTCGCCACCAGAATGGCATCCGGCAATGCGCTACCCGACAGCAGCACATGCCCTTTCTCATAACCGCTGGCCGCGCTCCAGTCACCGCAGGCCACCGCAGCGGCTTCAAGCCCCACCCGGGCCAGAGCCGCTTTCCATCCTGCCAGACGCGCCCGAGCAGAGACCGAGCTCTCCGGCCCGCTCAGCAGCGCAATGCGCTGATGCCCCAGAGAAAGCAGATGCTCAACGCCCAGATGCGCGCCCTGCCCGGCGTTAAACACGAGGCTGTTTACCTGTGCTGAAGGCGAGACATCAAGGAACAGCACCGGAACAGGCGACGCCAGCGCACTGAGCGCTTCGGCGTCAGGATCGTCAAGCGGCACATTCACCAGCAGCGCCTCTACCCGCTGTGCCAGCAGCGCCTGAAGCGCGGCCTGACACTGCTGCGGCTGCTCCACCATGGAAATAAGGACGCTCGCCCCCTGTTCCGCCGCCCGGGATTTTACCGCCGACACGATTTGCGAGGGCGCATGCAGGGCCAGATCGGTGGTGATGAGTCCCAGCGTGCGGGTGCGTTTACCCGCCAGCTGCTGTGCCCGCAGGTTAGGCACGTAGTGCAGCTCCGCCATCGCCTGCTGCACCTTTTCCCGCGTGCGGGCAGAGACATGCTCCGCGTCGTTAATGACGCGGGAAACGGTCTGATAAGAAACCCCCGCAAGGAGGGCGACATCATAGAGAGTGATCGCTTTCATGCATTGTGGCATCACGTGAGTCGTGGCCCATTATTGTGGCACAGCGACGCCGTTAAAACATGTGAGCGCTTCGCAAAATTAGACAACCCGCTCCGGCTGCACGATTTCAGCAACGCGCGGCTTCTGGCGGAACCAGGGCAGACAGAGCTGGATAAGCGGGCCAATGGTCAGGGCATACAGTACGGTTCCCACCCCAAACGTGCCGCCAAGCACGCACCCAATCAGCAGGACGGACACCTCAATGGAGGTGCGCACGCTGCGAATGGACCACCCCAGACGGGCATGAATGCCGGTCATCAGGCCGTCGCGTGGGCCAGGACCAAAACCTGCGCCAATGTACATGCTGGTCGCAATCGCGTTCATCACGATACCCGACACCAGGAAAGCGATGCGAACAGGTAACGAATCCAGTTCCGGAATAAGCGCCATGCTGGCGTCCGCCGCCAGACCGATACAAATCACGTTGCTGATGGTGCCCAGGCCCGGCATCTGGCGCAGGGGGATCCACAGCAGCAGCACCGCAGCGCCGGTCACAATGATCACCGTCCCGATCGTCATCCCCAGCTGCATCCCCACCCCAAGGTGAAAAACATCCCAGGGATCGACACCCAAATCGGAACGAATAAACATTGCGGTGGAAAGGCCATACAGTCCTAAACCGACATAGAGTTGTAGCAGACGACGTACCATTTTTATCTTCTCCAGTGAACCAGGCTTTCATCCTGACCTAAAATGGCACTATGATTAATGTCCAGTTTTCAAATAGTGGACTGCATATGTCATCACGTCGCTTCGGAAGCCAGTCTCTGGTACGCCTTTTAGGCCACTGGCAGCAAGCCTCATCCCGTACCCCGCTCTGGCGACAGCTGGCCGACGCGCTGCGTCTGTTAATCCTTGATGGACGTCTGGCGCTGAATACACGGCTACCGGGCGAGCGTGAGCTGGCCTCCGCGTTGGACGTGAGCCGAACCACCATCAGCAGCGCCCTCGCCCATCTGCGCGAGGAGGGTTATCTTGAAAGCCGCCACGGCAGCGGGTCACGCGTGCTCCTCCCGGATACGCGCGCCGTTCCCACCCTTTCAGCGGCAAGTGCCGCACTGGATCTTTCCACTGCTGCCCTCAATGCCGGGCCGGAGATCCATCAGGCTTATGCCCATGCGCTCACGGCCATTACGCAGCATCTCTCGCTGACGGGCTACGATCAGCTTGGGCTGCCCACGCTGCGGGAGGCCATCGCTGCGCGCTATACCGCGCGGGGTCTTCCTACCCGGGCAGACGAAGTGATGGTGGTCAATGGCGCCGTCAGCGGCTTCGCGCTGGTGCTGCGGATGATGACCGGGCCGGGGGATCGCGTCGTGGTCGATCACCCCACCTATCCGCTGGCGATTGCCGCCATTCAGGGTGCGCAGTGTCGGCCCGTGGGGGTGTCGCTGCCGGAAACCGGCTGGGATACGGATGGCTTCGCGGCAACGCTTGCCCAGACGGCGCCTCGCCTGGCGTATCTGATGCCAGATTTTCATAACCCCACCGGGCGCTGTATGGATATCGCGACCCGTCGGGCCATCACGGATATTGCTGCCCAAACCCGCACGGCGCTGGTGGTGGATGAAACGATGGTGGATCTCTGGTTTGACGCGCCTCCCCCGCCACCGCTGGCCGCTTTTAACCCGCAGGCCACCGTCATCACCTTAGGTTCTGCCGGAAAAAGCTTCTGGGGAGGGCTGCGCCTTGGCTGGATCCGCGCCTCCTCGCGCACGATCGCCACGCTTGCCCAGACGCGGGATACTCTGGATTTAGGTTCGCCGCTGCTGGAACAGCTGGCGATGCTGTGGCTCATTAACAACAGCGAGACGTTTCTGCCCGCGCGCCGGATGATGCTGGCGGAACGACGCGATCGATGCGGTGAACTGTTGCGCGAACATTTCCCGGACTGGAAATTCCATGAAGCGGAAGGCGGGCTCTCTTACTGGATTGAGTTGCCGGGCATGCTGGCGACACAGCTTGCCGCGCGGGCTGAAATTCTGGGGATCAATCTGGGAACCGGTACGCGGTTTGGTTTATCTGGCGCATTTGACCGCTATTTACGGATGCCCTTCTCGCTCGAATCGACAGAGCTTGAACAGGCGTTGCTGAGGATTAAACCGCTATGGCTCGCCCTGAATAAAAACGTGCCATCGTTAAAACGCAGCGTGATCTAATATTAAAATTTTTGAAGCAGATCATAAAAAATAAAAACTGCTGACTGTCACGGATACAGTCAGCAGTTTTCACTAGTCAGGAGTTAATGCTGAGCAGGAATAGGAAAACCTTTCAGTGAAATAACGAAGTTTTCACCGTCTTTCTTTATTTTTGCGCCGGTATCACACCAGTCAGACGCAATACGAAAGAACTCATCACTTCCGACATTCCAGCCAAGACGTACATGCTTCACGTAGCCTGAACGCAACAGATCGCAGGCCTCTTTGTAGTCACTGGCAGTTGACAGTTGTTGTTTCATTTTCTCTTCTTCAGAAGTTTGCGTAGAGCTTTGATTTCTTTAGGAGTAAAAGGAGAAACACTCTCTTCTTCCGTGTGCTGATTATCAATATCCTCTTCCGATACTCCCGCCTCTTCTACTGCTTCGAACGCCAGCAGCAGCAGTTTCTCTGTCGTCACGCTTAAATTCTCGTTATTCACTTCCGCATAGTGGCGAAGTCTTTCTTTCAGCGCATCATCAATCTTAACGTTTAATACCGCTGTAGCCATGTTTGTCACTTCCCTTCGGAATAAGTACTTTATTTAATACACGAAGTTAACAATCTTATCCAGATATATATTTTTTTGAGTTATGGAAGAAAATAACCGTCCAATTATAAAATGACAGTCTATTATTACAGGTTTATGACAATAATATTTCAGCGGGATGAAATATATATTACACGATATAGGCATAATATTATTGCGGGATAGCGGTTTAAAGGGAGAGGTAAAGCAGGAAGATCTTATGAGGGCAGAAATGGGTGGGGGCCCTGCCAGCTACATCCCGGCACACACGTCGTCTGCCCTGGCTGCTTCCTTCCGGACCTGACCTGGTGAACAGAGTAGCGTTGCGGGAGAACCAACAGAGCCCCCATTGAGAGCGTTGATAACCAACGCGCTGGCGCATTATCCCTGTGCGAGGGCCCAATTGCAAGCCGCCAGGAACCGGATGCTGGTTTCTTGCGCAAACAGGCGCAGCAATCATGAAGATCCTGGTTTACCATAGCTTTCCAGAAACTCCCCACAGGTGAAGGTATGGACGAACACGACTCCTTTCCACAGCGCGTATGGCAAATCGTTGCCTCAATTCCGGAAGGCTATGTCACCACCTATGGTGATGTCGCACGCCTGGCCGGTTCACCGCGCGCGGCGCGACAGGTTGGAGGCGTCCTGAAACGGCTGCCGGAAGGCAGTACGTTGCCCTGGCATCGGGTAGTGAATCGTCATGGCACCATTTCGCTCACCGGGCCGGATCTCCAGCGTCAGCGTCAGGCGTTACTTTCAGAGGGGGTGCAGGTGTCAGGGTCGGGTCAGATCGATTTGCAGAAATTTCGCTGGGAATATTGACCCCTCTCCCGAAGGAGAGGGGGATACACATTACATCTGAGTCGGTGGGGTTGGCAGGGACGGCTGATTGGTCTGCGGCGCGACCGGCACTTCGGTCTGCTGCACAGGCACCAGGTTCAGGTCGATTTTGGTCCCACCGTTGTTAATCGCTTCCTGGACCGTATCGGTAATGAAGACCAGCTTACCGTTAATGGTTACCGCTGCGCTCAGCAGGATACGGGCATTAGGCTGCACGTCCGACGGGTTATACGGCAACACGAAGCTAAACGGCGCCTGCTTGCCTTCAGTACGAACGGCACGCTGAGCCACGACTTTCGACGGTGCGTCGGCCAGGGAAGCATCAGACAGCGTCACGGTTAATACCGCATCCGGCGGCAGCGCAACTCTCTGTTTAATCCAGATGGTACCGGAAACGTTAGGCTGCTGAATGGATTGCTGCGAAAGGGTATTAATCCCGTTCGGGTCTGCTGCTGGCACTGGCACCTGGGCGCTCTTACCGGCACAGGCGGACAACGCCACCGCAATAGCTACACCACTTAGCATGGGCACGAGTTTCATTGAAGTCTCCTTATCAATGCACCAGCGGGATCGATCCCATCCGATGTCGTTTCAATCACATAACGTAGTTAAGTGTGGCACAACTCACTGATTAATGCCTGAAATCATCCTGATATTCAGATTATTCTACCCATCGGACCACTTTCATTTCTGCGTTATACTCAGCCTATCTTTCGCTACGGCGTTTATTGAGGACAACTATGAGTCAGGCACTGAACAATCTGCTGACATTACTGAATCTGGAAAAAATTGAGGAAGGACTCTTTCGCGGACAGAGCGAAGATCTCGGCTTACGCCAGGTCTTCGGGGGGCAAGTCGTTGGACAAGCGCTGTACGCTGCAAAGGAGACTGTCCCGGCAGACCGTCTGGTGCATTCGTTCCACAGCTACTTCTTACGCCCTGGCGATAGCGCGAAACCGATCGTGTATGACGTTGAGGTCCTGAGAGACGGCAACAGCTTCAGCGCGCGCCGCGTCGCGGCCATTCAGAACGGCAAGCCGATCTTTTACATGACCGCCTCTTTCCAGGCGCCGGAGCCCGGGTATGAACACCAGAAAGTGATGCCGCCGGCACCCGCGCCAGACGATCTCAAATCGGAAACGGATATCGCCCGTGCGCTGGCGCATCTGCTTCCGCCTCAGGTCAAAGAGAAGTTTCTCTGCGATAAACCGCTGGAGATCCGGCCGGTTGAGTTCCATAACCCGATGAAGGGTCACCCCGCCGAGCCGAAGCGCCAGGTGTGGATCCGGGCTAACGGCACCGTGCCGGAAGATTTCCGCGTGCATCAGTATCTGCTGGGCTACGCGTCTGACTTCAACTTCCTGCCGGTGGCGCTGCAGCCGCACGGCGTCGGCTTCCTCGAAAAAGGGATGCAGGTCGCGACGATCGATCACTCGATGTGGTTCCACCGTCCCTTCAACATGAATGAGTGGCTGCTCTACAGCGTGGAGAGTACGTCGGCGTCGAGCGCTCGCGGGTTTGTGCGTGGGGAGTTTTATACCCAGGACGGCGTGCTGGTCGCTTCAACGGTGCAGGAAGGGGTAATGCGTAATCGCGGGTGATTATGTGCGGCCTGATGCCCTCACCCTGACCCTCTCCCACGGGGAGAGGGAATACACACTAAAAACGGCAACCTGAGGTTGCCGTTTTGCTTTTACCTTGTGCGGCCTGATGCCCTCACCCTGGCCCTCTCCCACGGGGAGAGGGAACAAACACTAAAAACGGCAACCTCAGGTTGCCGTTTTGCTGTTTATTACGCGTTATACGCATTCTCGCCGTGGCTGTTGACGTCCAGACCTTCGCGTTCCTGCTCTTCAGGGACACGCAGACCGACGGTCATATCCGCCAGTTTGTAGCCAATGAAAGCGACAACGGCAGACCACACCACGGTGATAGCAATACTTTCCAGCTGCACCAGAAGCTGGTGAACCATGGTGACGCCTTCAGCGTAGCCCACACCACCCAGCGATTTCGCCGCGAAGATACCGGTCATGATACAGCCGACGATACCGCACACGCCGTGCACGCCAAACACGTCGCAAGGGTCATCCACGCGCAGCAGACGTTTCAGTGCGGTCACGCCCCACAGCCCCGCCAGACCGGACACCAGGCCGACCAGCAGCGCACCGCCCACACCGACATAACCACACGCAGGCGTGATGCCAACCAGACCGGCAATGGCACCCGAACAGGCACCCAGCAGAGAAGGTTTACCGCGTACCGCCCACTCGCCAAATACCCAGGAGAGGATTGCACCCGCCGTGGCCACAACGGTGTTCACGAAGGCCAGCGCGGCGATTTCGTTCGCAGCACTCGCTGAGCCGGCGTTGAAGCCAAACCAGCCAAAGTAGAGGATAGCCGTACCGGTAAAGACCATCGGCAGGTTGTGCGGTTTAAACGCTTCTTTACCGAAGCCCACGCGTTTGCCAATCAGGTAGGCACCCACCAGACCCGCTACCGCGGCGTTGATGTGTACAACCGTACCGCCCGCGAAGTCCAGCGCACCGTGCGTTGCCAGCAGACCGCCCCCCCAGACCATGTGCGCAATCGGCACATAGGAGAGCGTCAGCCAGACCACCACGAAGATCAGGACGGCAGAGAAACGAATACGCTCGGCGAGCGCGCCCACAATCAGCCCGACGGTAATACAGGCGAATGAGCCCTGAAACGCAACGTGAATATACTGATAGAAGCTGCCCATCAGCGCGGTCAGCTCAATATTTTTCAGCATCACCCAGTCGAAGTTACCAAAGAACGCGTTGCCCGTGCCGAACGCCAGCGAGTAACCGTAAACCACCCACAGCACGCAGACCAGTGCGAACGTCACGGCAACCTGCGTCAGCATGGAGAGAACGTTTTTGCCACGGATCAGGCCGCCGTAGAACAGCGCAATGCCCGGAATGGACATGAACAGCACCAGCGCGGTGCTGATCATCATAAAGGCGTTATCGGCTTTGTCGACCACCGCAGGGGTAGCAGCCAGCGCCAGGCCAGGCAGCAGTGCCAGCGAACCCAGACCCGTTTTAAGTGTTGCTATCTTCATTTTCTCGATCCCTATCACTGTGTGCCAGGCGTTAATTACAGAGCCGCTTCGTCAGATTCGCCGGTACGAATGCGAATGACGCGCTGCAGTTCGGCAACGAAAATTTTGCCGTCGCCAATTTTGCCGGTATAGGCCGCTTTGCTAATGACATCAATGACTTCGTCAAGCTGATCGTCAGCAATCGCGACATCAATTTTTACTTTTGGCAGAAAGTTAACGCTGTATTCCGCCCCGCGATAAAGCTCGGCATGACCCTTCTGACGACCAAAGCCTTTCACTTCGGTGACAGTCAGTCCCTGAATACCCATTGAAGACAATGCTTCGCGCACGTCTTCGAGTTTGAATGGTTTGATTACAACCGTAACCAGCTTCATAGATCCCCTCCAGTCAGAATTCGGTAATGGCCGCAGCTTACGCAGAAGGTATTGCAAGGGGTGTGCCAGAAATGAAAACGAAGGGGAACAACGGTGTGATGAGCGTTACACGGTTCTGTTAAACGCCCGGGTGAAAAAAAACGCACCATGCCGGTGCAGGGTGCGTTTCAGTTTTGCACCAACAGGAATGACTGTTAGCGCGCCGCCTCATTTTAGTGCATCAGGCGCTAAGCGACTCTTCATCACGCACGCTGGCGGCCAGCTCTTCGCCCGCCAGCTGCAGCTGGTACATCTGCCAGTAGCGCCCTTTTGCTTCCAGCAGCTCGCGGTGCGTACCGCGCTCCACGGCCTGTCCGCGATGCAGCACCAGAATGGTATCCGCATCGACGACGGTGGAAAGACGGTGGGCAATCACCACCAGCGTCGTATGATCGCGTACCGCGGCCAGCGCCTGCTGGATAGCCTGCTCGGTACCGGAGTCAATACTGGCCGTCGCTTCATCCAGAATCAGTATCTGCGGCGTTTCAATCAGCACCCGCGCCAGTGCCAGAAGCTGCTTTTGCCCGACAGAGAGATTGTTCCCCTGCTCGCCCAGCTTCGTGTTGATCCCGTCGCTGAACCCGCGCGCCAGCTCTGCCAGCTGCACTTTTTCCAGCACGTCCCAGACCTGCTCCTGGGTGTAGTCTCGCCCCAGGGTCACGTTGGCGTAGAAGGTATCGGCCAGAACGACCGGATCCTGCTGCACCATCGCAACGCCTTTGCGTAACACTGTGTGGCTGAGAGACGCAAGCGGGCGTCCGTCGAGGCGGATTTCACCTTGCGTGACCGGGTAATAGCCCATCAACAGGCTGGCAAGCGTGCTCTTACCACTGCCGGTATGCCCCACCAGCGCCACAAAACCGCGCGACGGAACGTCAAGCGTGATGTCCTGCAATACCAGACGGTCTTCGCGATAGGCAAACGAGACGTTATCAAAGGCGATAGCCCCGCTTTGCAGAGGTCGCTCATCATTGCCGTAGGCCTGACGCGGCCTGTCCATCAGCTCAAAGACGCGCTCACCGGCGACGACCGCCTGTTGCAGCATCGATTGCTGCGTAGTGAGCTCGATCAGCGGCTCGTTGAGGCGTCCCAGATAGCTAATAAAAGCGTACAGCACGCCCACTTCAATCGTACCGTTTGAGCTCAGGCCAAAGAGCATCAGCAACCCACACAGCACCAGCGCCGAGAAAAGGCTCAGCAGCGGTCGCAGCAGGAAACCGTCCAGGCGCAGCGTCTGCATACGCGCCATATAGTGCGAACGGCTGGCTTCGCCCATGCGTTCGCCAAAGCGCGCCTGCTGGCGGAACTGCTGGATGACGCTCATGCCGTTGATCACTTCGTTGAAGCCATCATTGATGTCGGCCAGGTAAGCGCGCACCCGACGCACAATCGGCGTGCTGTAGCGCTGGTAAATCACCATAACAATCAGCACCGCCGGGAAGATGGTGATCGCCACCAGCGCCATGCGCCAGTCGAGGCTGAACATCGCCACCAGCATCGCGCCAATCAGCGCCGCGCTGCGTAATACCGTCGCAACCACGGTGACGTACAGATCGCGGATCACCTCGGTATCGTTGGTCACGCGCGATATCACCTGCCCGACTGGCTGGATATCAAACTCGCTGAGCGGCTGGCGAAGCGCCGCGTCCATCACGTCCGTACGCAGCTGCTGTACAACGCCCACGGCTGCACGGTTAAACAGCAGCGACTGAGCATAGTGCAACCCTGCCGCCGTCAGCTGTAAGCCGACGTAGGCCACGCCTAAACCCGCCACCAGACCCAGCGGTAGATAGCTTTTGGCGACCATGTTGTCGATAAAATAGCTGATGAGCAGCGGACCGCTCACCTCGGCAATTGCTGCAATCCAGAGCAAAAGCACGGCCACCGAGAGCGGTTTACGCCACGGTGAGCCGTAGGCCAGCAGACGTTTAAGCGTCGGCCACATCGTTCCGAGCTTACGCATTGGCGGCCTCCTCATCCTGCTCCGGCGCATCGTCCAGCGCCGCTTCAAGCTGTTGATAGCGGTACATATCGCGATACCAGCCCGGCTGCTCGGCCAGCGTTTCATGCTGCCCGCGCTGGGCAATGTGCCCGTGTTGTAAGACCAGAATTTCGCTGGCTTCGGTGAGCGCTGACAAACGGTGGGCGCTGATAATCACCGTGCGTCCGTCGCCCCACTGGCGCAGGTTATGCAGGATTTCGTGCTCGGTACGGCCATCCACGGCAGAAAGCGCATCATCCAGGATCAGGATTTCCGCATTCAGCAGCAGCGCCCGGGCAATGGAGATACGCTGTTTTTGTCCCCCGGACAGCATGACGCCGCGTTCCCCAACTTCCGTTTCGTAGCCCTGCGGCAGACGCAAAATATCCTCATGTACACTGGCCAAACGCGCCACATGTTCAATCTCTTCCTGCGTCGCCGACGGACGTCCAAGGGCAATGTTGTTCGCCACGGTGTCCGAAAATAAAAACGGCGTCTGGCTGACGACCGCCAGGCGACCACGCCACTCATCCAGCAGTAGCCTGGTCAGGGGAATATCGTGGAAGCGGATATCACCCTCGGTGACGTCAAAGTGGCGCTGGAGCAGCGACAGCACGGTACTTTTGCCGGATCCCGTCGGGCCGCAGATGCCCAGCATCTGGCCCGGCTGTAGGGTAAAGCTGACGTTCTCCAGTACCGGATTCTCCGTATGCGGATAGATAAACTGCCGGACGTCGACGGTCATGACGCCGCGCCCTTCCGGTACCGCGTCGCTGCCGTCAACGACCACAGGCGCTTCGGCCAGCATGGCGCGAATGCGGCTATAGGCGGCGCTGCCGCGCTCCACGATGTTAAACATCCAGGCCAGCGCCAGCATCGGCCAGATCATGAGCCCCAGATACATCGCAAAGCTGGTTAATTGCCCCAGGGTCAACGTGCCCTGCACCACCATCCAGCTGCCGCCGCCAATCGCCAAAAGGTTCGCCATGCCAATCGCGATATAGATCGTCGGGTCGAAGCGGGCGTCAATACGCGCAACGCGCATGTTTTTCGCTCCCGTGTCCGCCGCATCGGCCGCAAACAGCGCAGATTGCCGGTCTTCCAGGCCAAACGCTTTGATCATGCGAATGCTGGTCATGCTCTCCTGGGTGCGATCGTTCAGAGACGAAAACGCCGCCTGCGCCAGCTTAAAGCGCTCGTGCAGCTGTTCACCATAGCGATTGATCGCCAGCGCCATGATCGGCATCGGCAGAAGAGCGAGCAGGGTCAACTGCCAGCTGATCTGCGTGGACATCACGATCAGCACCGCACAGCCCATCACCAGCGAGTCCACCAGCGTCAGCACCCCTTCCCCGGCGGCAAAGACCACGCGATCGACGTCGTTAGTGGCGCGGGCGATGAGATCCCCGGTACGGTGGCGCAGATAAAATTCAGGATGCTGTCGGCTCAGCTGGCGGTAAAAATCTTCACGCAGCTCCACGGCCAGCTGATAGGACGCACCAAACAGCAGCACGCGCCAGACGTAGCGCAGCAGATAAACAATGACCGCCGTCAGCACCAGCGTGCCGACCCACATCAACACCCGTGCGGTGGTGTAATGCTGTTCGGTGACGCCATCCACGACGTACCCCACCACTTTCGGCGGGATCAGCTGCAGGATGGCAATGATAATAAGCAGGGCTACTGCACCGAGGTAGCGTTGCCACTCCCGACGAAAGTACCAGCTTAATTGGGCAAATAATCGCACGCGGTTTGTTCCTGAAGGTATTTTACGAAGTTATTCAATAGGTAATGCTGTGGTGTATTTAATCTGTTCCATGGCGAAACTTGAGGTGACGTCCGACAAACCGGGTACGCTGTTCACCAGCCGCTTGTAGAAATCATCATAGCGCTTCATGTCGGCCACCTGGACGCGCATCAGGTAATCGTACTCGCCGGCCATGCGCCAGAAACCGAGCACCTCGGGCATCTCAGACACCTGAGTGACGAAGCGGCAATACCACTCGCTGCTGTGATGCTGGGTTTTAATCAACACAAATGCCGTCAACCCAAGCCCCAGTTTTTCAGGATCTAATAACGCGACGCGCCCCAGAAGAATGCCGTCATCTTCCAGCTTCTTAAGACGCTTCCAGCACGGGGTGGTGGTCAGATTAACGGCATCTGCCAGCGCCTGCAAAGAGAGGGTACAGTCATTTTGCAGCAATGAAAGGAGCTTGCGGTCAATTTTATCTAGCATACCCACCTCACAGAGAAAATTTTTCTCCCTTCATTCTATTTTAAAGGCCAGATAGCAACAATTTTTTCTGTGCTTTTCGCTATGCTAGGCACAAAATGACAAACGGATAACGACGATGAATAGCACCTGGGTTAAACATGCGATCAGCGAAATCAATGCCGACTATCAGCGCTCGGCGGATACGCACCTGATTCGCCTTTCCCTGCCGGGATTTGACGGCATTCAGCTCTATCTGAAAGATGAAAGCACCCATCCTACCGGCAGCCTGAAGCATCGCCTGGCGCGCTCGCTGTTTTTATACGGTTTATGTAACGGCTGGATTAAAGAGGGTACCACCATTATTGAATCCTCTTCCGGTTCAACGGCGGTATCCGAAGCCTATTTCGCCCGCCTGCTGGGTCTGCCGTTTATCGCGGTGATGCCTTCCTGCACCGCAAAACGCAAAATCGAGCAGATCGAATTTTACGGCGGTCGCTGCCACTTTGTGGAAAGCGCCTGCGAAATCTACGCCGCCTCCGAAATGCTGGCCCGTGAGCTGAACGGCCACTATATGGACCAGTTCACCTTCGCCGAGCGCGCGACAGACTGGCGCGGGAATAACAACATTGCCGACAGTATCTTCCGCCAGATGACCCACGAACCGCATCCGGTTCCGTCGTACATTGTCATGAGCGCCGGTACCGGCGGCACGTCAGCCACGATCGGACGCTACATCCGCTGTCAGGGCTACGATACCCAGCTGATGGTGGTTGACCCGCAGAACTCCGTGTTCCTCGACTACTGGCAAAACCGCGATGCCGACCTGCGCAGCCCGGTAGGCAGCAAAATTGAAGGGATTGGCCGCCCGCGCGTCGAGCCCTCTTTCATCCCCGACGTGGTGGACGAGATGATGCGCGTGCCGGATGCCGCCAGCGTGGCCACCGCTCACTGGCTGGAAACGCAGCTGGGCCGCAAGGTGGGCGCCTCCACGGGCACCAATATGTGGGGCGCGCTGCAGCTTGCCGCACGCATGCGCGAAGCGGGTCGCACCGGTTCCATCGTCACGCTGCTCTGCGACAGCGGCGAGCGTTATCTTGAGACCTACTACAACGCGGAGTGGGTGCAGGCCAACATTGGCGACATCACGCCGTGGAAAGCGCAGATTGTGCAGCTTGTGAAATAAAAAAAAGCCAGACCGAAGTCTGGCTTGCTGGAAGGGTCTCACTATTCGGGGGAATATGGGAGGTTGTTGTTGTCCAGCCAATGCGTCAAAAAATGGGACACCGCTTCATTACGGCAGTGGCCGATAACCGGCAGATGAGGAAGTTCTGCTTTCAGCTGCGCCATCGCATTCCCCATGATCAGACCGCGACCTACGCTGCCCAGCATTTCGCGGTCGTTCATGGCGTCACCAAACGCCATACACTCCTGCAGCGTTAAGCCCAGGTGGTCGCTCAGAACCGCCAGAGCGGAACCTTTGTTACAGCCCACCGGCAGCACTTCCAGGCAATCCACCGCCGAGAAGGTCAGGTGCGCCCGGTCGCCCAGCGCCTCATTCAGTTGAATCCGTAAGCGGCACAGATCGTCGCGATCGCCGCAGAAGCAGATCTTAGTTACCGCATGGGCGGGGATCCGACGCAGATCGATAAGCTGGTATTTAAAGCCGCTGTAAACATGCGCGTGCAATAATTCCGGGATGTCGCTTCCGGTAAACCAGCCCCGATCGTTAAAGACGTGGATGCTGGCCTGCGTGTCCCAGGTGCTGTGCAGCACGATGTCCGCCACTTCCGGGTTGAGATCCTGCCGGTGCAGCACGTCGCCTTCTACGGAGTGAATTCGCGTCCCGTTGCCGGTGATCAGAAAGGCGTCGAGGGAAAACGCCCCCAGCAGGTGGCGCATTTCCAGCACATGACGCCCGGTGGCAAACGTCAGGGTGACATTACGCTCGTGCAGGCGCTTCAGCGTGTTCAGGGTTTTTTCCCCTAAACGGTGATCCGGCATTAACAACGTACCGTCCATATCAAATGCAGCGAGCCGAGCCATGATTACTCCCGAAATGTGATGCGGTTAACTTGTGCATCAGTATCGTGTGAGATATACGGAAGTAATAGTGAATAGATGATAATTATTGTTCCGGGTTTCTTATGCGCCAGCTCAATCGACTCAACCAGTATCACCGCCTGTGGCAGCCTTCCCAGGGTGCAACGCAACAGGTCACCATCAGCGAGCTGGCCGCCCGCTGTTTTTGTAGCGAACGGCATGTCCGAACGCTGCTGCGTCA
>NZ_QPFW01000234.1:0-60642 GCF_008122455.1 Enterobacter sp. C6 | reverse complement strand
AGGATGCGCCCGCCGCTAAAGGACAGTCTGTCGCCGTGGATGACGGTATTCTCGGGGGGCTCAAAGACATCCTGTTCGGCAGCACCGGGCCGCGTGGCGGCAAGCGCGACGGCGTGGTACAGACCATGGCGAAAAGCGCGGCGCGACAGGTCACCAATCAGATCGTGCGCGGCATGCTGGGGAGTCTGTTAGGCGGCCGTCGCCGGTAGACGGGGAATCCACGGGCGACCCAGCGCCGAACCCTGTACACCGTTCTCCTGCAGATAGCGGTCGATTTCCACCATCCCCGTCCAGCGGTTCTCACACCATAGCGGTGCCAGAAGCGTTGGAGGGCGGGCGCTGGCGGAGATGCGGTGGTAGACGATTTCCGGCGGCGTGTGGCGAATCATCTCCCCCGCCGTCACTGAATAGTCCTCAAGCGCAATACCGTTTAACCGCCCCGCTTCCCAGGCTTTCGCCATAATGCTTCCCTTCACGATATGCAGCGGGTGCAGCTTAATGCCGTCCACGCCGGTCTCAACTACCCTCTCCAGCGTTTCAAGGCCATGCTGTTGACCTTCGCCGGGCAGACCGACAATCAGATGCGAACAGACCTTCAGCCCGCGCTCACGGGCCAGGCGCGTGGTGCGCTGGTAGCAGGCGAAATCATGGCCACGGTTAATACGGTGCAGGGTTTTGTCGTGCGCGGTTTGCAGGCCCAGCTCCAGCCAGATCTCGTAGCCTTGTTCTTTATACTCGCTGAGCAGGTCCAGCACCGCGTCCGGCACGCAGTCCGGGCGCGTGCCCACGCACAGCCCAACGATGTTAGCCTGGCTGACGGCCTGCTGATACATAGAGCGCAGCACCTGCACCTCCGCCCACGTGCTGGTGTAGGCCTGGAAATAGGCCAGATATTGCTTCGCGCGGTTCACCAGGCTGGCCTGATGGGCAAGCTGTTCCGCGATAGATTTATGCTGCTGGGCTTCGTCAGCAAAGGACGCAACGTTACAGAAGGTGCAGCCGCCGCGCCCGATGGTGCCATCACGATTCGGGCAGCTAAACCCGCCGTGCAGCGTCAGCTTGTGAACCTTTTGCCCGTACCGCTGCAAAAGATCCCCACCAAACATATTGACTAATTTCTGTAACTGCATAATCTGATAGACCGTCCCGGAGAAAGGGGACAAGCCTGCCACTTTTAGCCTCTGTCGGCGATGACCTGGATCAATCGCCCTGGACGGCCTTTATCTATATGAATAAATACTCAGGATTACTGCAATTTCATTCACGCCATTCGTGATTACTTTTCCTTATGTTCTGATTGTTTTTTTCATTTATAGCGCCGCCACTGAAAAACAGTGATTTTATGCGGGTTTGAAGACAATGCCAGATTATTATTCTGCTATAAAACTGCTATTCAGCACGCTACATTGATAATACCGCTTACATATAGTGAGTCAGATCACACTCCGCTGCGTCCTGCCAGGGCATACAATCAATGTAAAAATAGTTAAATAGCCTTTAATTACAATAGGATAAACTCTCTTTAGCACATTTTTGTATAAATAAGATTGCCATTTGACCTGTGTACCAATTCCCGATAAGTTGGAAATCCGCTGGAAGCTTTCTGGATGAGCGGCCTGCTCATCATATTTATGCAGTAATTGAGATTCCCTCTGAAGCAAGTCCTCAAACTTGTTTACCTGCGCGAAAGGATGAAAAAGAGGGCGAATGCGAGGTCCGCGTATGAAACGCAAACCCCGTCGCCATGCTCTTTCTGTGCCTGTGCGCCACGGTAAAGTTCAGTGGGAAGCCCGACGAGCCTGGGGAGGTTCACTGATATGTTGTACGATAAATCCCTTGAGAAGGATAACTGTGGTTTCGGCCTGATCGCCCACATAGAAGGCGAACCTAGCCACAAGGTAGTGCGTACCGCTATTCACGCACTGGCCCGTATGCAGCACCGTGGCGCCATCCTTGCCGATGGTAAAACCGGCGACGGTTGCGGCCTGCTGCTGCAAAAACCGGATCGTTTCTTCCGCATCGTGGCGGAAGAGCGCGGCTGGCGTTTAGCCAAAAACTACGCTGTCGGCATGCTGTTCCTGAATCAGGATCCTGAAAAGGCTGCCGCCTCACGCCGCATCGTCGAAGAAGAACTTCAGCGTGAAACCCTGTCGATTGTCGGCTGGCGCAATGTGCCAACCAACGAAGGGGTACTCGGTGAAATCGCCCTCTCCTCGCTGCCTCGTATTGAACAGATTTTCGTCAACGCGCCTGCGGGCTGGCGTCCGCGTGATATGGAACGCCGTCTGTTTATTGCCCGCCGCCGTATTGAAAAACGTCTCCAGGACGATAAAGAGTTCTACGTCTGTAGCCTCTCTAACCTGGTGAACATCTATAAAGGTCTGTGTATGCCGGCTGACCTGCCGCGCTTCTACCTGGACCTTGCGGACCTGCGTCTGGAATCGGCCATTTGCCTGTTCCACCAGCGCTTCTCCACCAACACCGTTCCACGCTGGCCGCTGGCTCAGCCGTTCCGCTACCTGGCGCACAACGGCGAGATCAACACCATCACCGGTAACCGCCAGTGGGCCCGTGCCCGTACCTATAAGTTCCAGACGCCACTGATCCCAGACCTGCACGATGCCGCACCGTTCGTGAACGAAACCGGCTCTGACTCCAGCTCGATGGATAACATGCTGGAACTGCTGCTGGCGGGCGGGATGGATATCGTGCGCGCCATGCGTCTGCTCGTGCCACCGGCCTGGCAGAACAACCCGGATATGGATCCTGAGCTGCGCGCGTTCTTCGACTTTAACTCCATGCACATGGAGCCGTGGGACGGCCCGGCGGGCATCGTCATGTCCGACGGTCGTTTTGCCGCCTGTAACCTGGACCGTAACGGTCTGCGTCCGGCGCGCTACGTCATCACCAAAGACAAGCTCATCACCTGCGCTTCTGAAGTCGGGATCTGGGATTACCAGCCTGACGAAGTGGTCGAGAAAGGCCGCGTCGGTCCGGGCGAGCTGATGGTAATCGACACCCGCGGTGGGCGCATCCTGCACTCCGCCGAAACCGACAACGATCTGAAGAGCCGCCATCCGTACAAAGAGTGGATGGAGAAAAACGTGCGTCGTCTGGTGCCGTTTGAAGACCTGTCGGACGAAGAAGTGGGCAGCCGCGAACTGGACGACGATACCCTCGCAAGCTATCAGAAGCAGTTTAACTACAGCGCGGAAGAGCTGGACTCCGTCATCCGCGTGCTCGGTGAGAACGGCCAGGAGGCGGTCGGCTCGATGGGTGACGATACCCCGTTTGCCGTGCTCTCCAGCCAGCCGCGCATCATTTACGATTACTTCCGTCAGCAGTTCGCGCAGGTCACCAACCCGCCGATCGATCCGCTGCGTGAAGCACACGTGATGTCGCTGGCCACCAGCATCGGTCGCGAGATGAACGTCTTCTGCGAGGCCGAAGGCCAGGCACACCGTCTGACCTTTAAATCGCCGATCCTGCTGTACTCCGATTTCAAACAGCTCACCACCATGAAAGAGGAGCACTACCGCGCCGACACGCTCGACATTACCTTCGACGTGAACGAAGCGAGCCTCGAAGAGACGGTGAATGCGCTGTGCGACAAAGCCGAGCAGATGGTGCGTAACGGTACCGTTCTGCTGGTGCTGTCTGACCGCAACATCGCGAAAAACCGTCTGCCGGTACCTGCCCCGATGGCGGTTGGCGCTATCCAGACGCGTCTGGTCGATAAGAGCCTGCGCTGCGACGCCAACATCATTGTGGAAACCGCCAGCGCCCGCGACCCGCACCACTTTGCCGTGCTGTTAGGCTTCGGTGCGACGGCGATCTACCCGTACCTGGCCTACGAAACGCTGGCCCGTCTGGTGGATACCCGCGCGATCGATAAAGATTACCGCGCGGTGATGCTGAACTACCGTAACGGCATCAACAAAGGTCTGTACAAGATCATGTCCAAAATGGGCATCTCGACCATTGCCTCCTACCGCTGTTCGAAGCTGTTTGAAGCAGTCGGCCTGCATGACGAGGTCGCCAACCTCTGCTTCCAGGGCGTGGTCAGCCGCATCGGCGGCGCAGGCTTTGCTGACTTCCAGCAGGATCTGGTGAACCTGTCCAAACGCGCCTGGCTGGCACGTAAGCCGCTGGATCAGGGCGGTCTGCTGAAATACGTTCACGGCGGCGAATACCACGCCTACAACCCGGACGTGGTGCGTACGCTGCAGCAGGCGGTTCAGAGCGGCGAATACCGTGATTATCAGCAGTACGCTGAGCTGGTGAACAACCGTCCGGCGGCAACGCTGCGCGACCTCATTGCCCTGAACCCGGGTGATGAAGCGGTCAGCATTGACGAGGTTGAGCCGGCATCCGAGCTGTTCAAACGCTTCGACACCGCGGCGATGTCCATCGGCGCGCTGAGCCCGGAAGCCCACGAAGCGCTGGCGGAAGCCATGAACAGCATCGGCGGCAACTCTAACTCCGGCGAAGGCGGTGAAGATCCGGCCCGTTACGGTACCAACAAGGTGTCCCGCATCAAGCAGGTGGCATCCGGTCGCTTTGGCGTAACGCCAGCGTACCTGGTCAACGCCGACGTGATTCAGATTAAAGTCGCTCAGGGTGCGAAACCGGGCGAAGGCGGCCAGCTGCCGGGTGATAAAGTTACCCCGTACATCGCCAAACTGCGCTACTCGGTACCGGGCGTGACACTGATCTCCCCGCCGCCGCACCACGATATCTACTCTATCGAGGACTTAGCGCAGCTGATTTTCGACCTGAAGCAGGTCAACCCGAAGGCGATGATCTCCGTGAAGCTGGTTTCCGAACCGGGGGTCGGCACCATCGCCACCGGCGTGGCGAAAGCCTATGCGGACCTCATCACCATCGCCGGCTACGACGGCGGTACCGGTGCAAGCCCGCTCTCCTCCGTGAAATATGCGGGCTGTCCGTGGGAGCTTGGCCTGGTGGAAACCCAGCAGGCGCTGGTGGCTAACGGTCTGCGTCATAAGATCCGTCTGCAGGTGGATGGCGGTCTGAAAACCGGCCTCGACATCATCAAGGCGGCGATCCTCGGTGCGGAAAGCTTCGGTTTCGGTACCGGTCCAATGGTCGCGCTGGGCTGTAAATACCTGCGTATTTGCCACCTGAACAACTGCGCAACCGGCGTTGCAACCCAGGACGAGAAGCTGCGTAAGAACCACTATCACGGCCTGCCGTTCAAAGTGACCAACTACTTTGAGTTCATCGCCCGCGAAACCCGCGAGCTGATGGCGCAGCTGGGCGTGAAGCGTCTGGTAGACCTGATTGGCCGAACCGACCTGCTGAAAGAGCTGGAAGGCTTCACCGCGAAGCAGCAGAAGCTGGAGCTGTCTAAGCTGCTGGAAACCGCGCAGCCGCACCCTGGCAAAGCGGTCTACTGCACCGAGAACAACCCGCCGTTCGATAACGGCGTGCTGAACGCACAGCTGCTGCAGCAGGCGAAGCCGTACGTGGACGACAAGCAGAGCAAAACGTTCTGGTTTGATATCCGCAACACCGACCGCTCCGTGGGCGCCTCCCTTTCCGGTTATATCGCGCAAACGCACGGTGACCAGGGGCTGGCGGCGGATCCGATTACCGCGCACTTCAGCGGTACCGCGGGTCAGAGCTTCGGCGTGTGGAACGCAGGCGGCGTTGAGCTTTACCTGACCGGCGATGCCAACGACTACGTCGGCAAAGGCATGGCGGGTGGTCTGCTGGCGGTGCGTCCTCCTGTCGGCTCAGCCTTCCGCAGCCATGAAGCCAGCATTATCGGTAACACCTGCCTGTACGGCGCGACCGGCGGTCGTCTGTTCGCAGCAGGTCGTGCGGGCGAGCGTTTTGCGGTGCGTAACTCCGGTGCTATCACCGTGGTGGAAGGCATTGGCGATAACGGTTGTGAATACATGACGGGCGGGATTGTTTGCGTTCTGGGTAAAACCGGCGTGAACTTCGGCGCAGGCATGACGGGTGGTTTTGCCTACGTCCTGGATGAAGACGGTGAGTTCCGCAAACGCGTGAACCCGGAGCTGGTGGAAGTGCTGGACGTTGACACGCTGGCTATCCACGAAGAACATCTGCGCGGTTTGATTACCGAACACGTGCAGCATACCGGTTCTTCGCGCGGCGAAGAGATCCTGGCGAACTGGCCAGCGTTCTCTGCGAAATTCGCGCTGGTTAAGCCGAAGTCCAGCGATGTTAAAGCCCTGTTGGGTCACCGTAGTCGTAGCGCAGCAGAGCTGCGCGTGCAGGCGCAGTAAGGAATTCAGATGAGCCAGAACGTATACCAGTTTATCGACCTGCAGCGTGTTGATCCGCCAAAGAAACCGCTGAAGATCCGCAAAATTGAATTTGTTGAAATCTACGAGCCGTTTTCAGAGGGCCAGGCCAAAGCGCAGGCAGACCGCTGCCTGTCCTGCGGTAACCCTTACTGCGAATGGAAATGCCCGGTACATAACTACATCCCGAACTGGCTGAAGCTGGCCAACGAAGGACGTATTTTTGAAGCCGCCGAGCTGTCTCACCAGACCAACACCCTGCCGGAAGTGTGCGGCCGCGTGTGTCCTCAGGACCGTCTGTGCGAAGGTTCCTGTACGCTGAACGACGAGTTCGGCGCGGTGACCATCGGCAACATCGAGCGCTATATCAACGATAAAGCGTTCGAGATGGGCTGGCGTCCGGATATGACCGGCGTGAAGCAAACCGACAAGCGCGTGGCGATCATCGGCGCGGGCCCGGCGGGCCTGGCCTGTGCGGACGTGCTGACCCGCAACGGCGTGAAGGCGGTGGTCTTTGACCGTCATCCGGAGATCGGCGGCCTGCTGACCTTCGGTATCCCGGCCTTCAAGCTGGAAAAAGAGGTCATGACCCGTCGCCGTGAAATCTTCACCGGCATGGGCATTGAGTTCAAACTTAACGTGGAAGTGGGCCGCGACGTGCAGCTCGACGACCTGCTGAAGGATTACGACGCCGTGTTCCTGGGCGTGGGCACCTATCAGTCCATGCGCGGCGGTCTGGAGAACGAAGACGCGCCGGGCGTGTACGACGCGCTGCCGTTCCTGATTGCCAACACCAAGCAGATCATGGGCTACGGCGAAACCGCCGATGAGCCTTTCGTCAGCATGGAAGGCAAACGCGTGGTGGTGCTGGGCGGCGGTGATACCGCGATGGACTGCGTGCGTACCTCCATTCGTCAGAATGCGGCACACGTGATCTGCGCCTACCGTCGTGACGAAGAGAACATGCCGGGCTCTAAGCGCGAAGTGAAAAACGCGCGTGAAGAGGGCGTGGAGTTCCAGTTCAACATCCAGCCTCTGGGTATTGAAGTGAATGCCAACGGTAAAGTGAGCGGCGTGAAGATGGCGCGCACGGAGATGGGGGCACCGGATGCGAAAGGCCGTCGTCGTGCGGAAATCGTCGCCGGTTCTGAACACGTGATCCCGGCCGATGCCGTGGTGATGGCGTTCGGTTTCCGTCCTCACAGCATGGAGTGGCTGGCGAAGCACAGCGTTGAGCTGGATTCGCAGGGCCGCGTGATTGCGCCAGAAGGCAGCGATAACGCATTCCAGACCAGCAACCCGAAAATCTTCGCCGGTGGCGATATCGTTCGCGGTTCTGACCTGGTGGTGACGGCGATTGCCGAAGGCCGCAAGGCGGCTGACGGTATACTGAACTACCTGGAAGTGTAAAAAAAACAGGCCCGATTGGGCCTGTTTTTTTATTTCACGACGCGAAGAGCCGGACGACCACCGCGCGGAGGCGGATCGTCATCAGGGTCATTGTCGTCGTGATGATCGGGTTTATCGCCATCAATCAGTGACATCACCGTGTCGCTTTCGCGCTTATCGGATGCGTTGTCATCATTCAGGCTGGCAACATCTTCATCATACGCCGCTTCCGGCTCGAACATGGTACCCGCACCGTTTTCACGCGCGTAGATAGCCAGCACAGCTGCCAGAGGTACGGAAACCTGACGCGGAACGCCGCCGAAACGCGCGTTGAAGCGCACTTCATCGTTTGCCAGCTCCAGGTTACCCACCGCACGCGGCGCAATGTTCAGTACGATCTGTCCGTCACGCGCGTATTCCATTGGAACCAGCACGCCCGGCAACGTCACATCCACAACCAGGTGCGGCGTGAGCTGGTTATCCAGCAGCCATTCATAGAAGGCGCGCAGCAGATACGGACGGCGTGGGGTCAGTTGTGACATTTCCACAGTCATTAGCCTCGGCCGAGACGCATTTCACGTTCCGGTTCAGTTAAAGATGCCAGGAAAGAGTCGCGTTCAAATACGCGAGTCATATAGCCTTTCAGCTCTTTCGCGCCAGGACCGCTGAACTCTACGCCCAGGGTTGGCAGACGCCACAGCAGCGGTGCCAGGTAGCAATCCACCAGGCTGAACTCATCGCTCAGGAAGAACGGCTTCTGACCAAACACCGGGGCGATAGCCAGCAGCTCTTCACGCAGCTGCTTACGCGCAGCGTCAGCTTCAGAAGCGGAACCGCTGACGATAACGTTCATCAGCGAGTACCAGTCTTTTTCAATACGCTGCATGTACAGGCGGCTTTCACCACGCGCGACAGGGTAAACAGGCATCAGTGGCGGATGCGGGAAACGCTCATCCAGATATTCCATAATGATACGGGATTCCCACAGGGTCAGCTCGCGATCCACCAGCGTCGGTACGCTTTGGCTCGGGTTGAGATCGATCAGATCCTGAGGCGGGTTATCCTTTTCCACATGCTCGATCTCAAAACTGACACCCTTCTCGGCCAGCACGATACGAACCTGATGGCTATAAATGTCAGTAGGACCAGAAAACAGCGTCATTACCGAACGTTTGTTGGCAGCGACAGCCATGAAAACCTCCAGGTATATTCAGAATTTTTACTGCTACCAGCCCAACAGGGGCCAGCCAGATGTTGTATCGCCCATCCCAGAGAAAACACATTGTTCAAGAAACGAACAAAAATCGAGTATTCACCGATATTTGGGCAGAAAATTGGATGATAGTTTACCAGATTTTGATGGCTTTGTGGTGAGGGGATTCTGGAAATGTGGAAAAAGAGAAGATATATGCATGGAGATTGTGGATAACCTGCGCATTATCCATAAAAAAACCCGCCGAAGCGGGTTTTTCGCCAATCGTTCTGCGTAAGCAGAATGGATTAACGTTTGGAGAACTGTGGACGACGACGTGCTTTACGCAGACCCACTTTCTTACGTTCAACCTGACGCGCGTCACGAGTAACGAAGCCAGCTTTACGCAGTTCAGAACGCAGGGATTCGTCGTACTCCATCAGAGCGCGGGTGATACCGTGACGGATCGCACCTGCCTGACCGGAGATACCACCACCTTTAACGGTGATGTACAGATCCAGTTTTTCTACCATGTCAACCAGTTCCAGCGGCTGGCGAACTACCATGCGGGCAGTTTCGCGACCGAAGTATTGTTCCAGAGAACGCTGGTTGATTACGATTTTACCACTGCCCGGTTTGATGAAAACGCGAGCTGCGGAACTTTTGCGGCGACCAGTGCCGTAGTATTGATTTTCAGCCATTGCCTATAATCCCGATTAGATGTCAAGAACTTGCGGTTGCTGTGCCGCGTGGTTGTGCTCGTTGCCTGCGTAAACTTTCAGTTTACGGAACATAGCACGACCCAGCGGGCCTTTTGGCAGCATGCCTTTAACCGCGATTTCAATCACACGCTCAGGACGGCGAGCAATCATCTCTTCAAAGGTCGCTTCTTTGATACCACCGATGTGGCCGGTGTGGTGATAGTACACTTTGTCAGTACGCTTGTTGCCGGTTACAGCAACTTTATCAGCGTTCAGAACGATGATGTAATCACCGGTATCAACGTGCGGAGTGTATTCCGCTTTGTGCTTACCGCGCAGGCGACGAGCCAGTTCAGTAGCCAGACGGCCCAGAGTTTTACCGGTCGCGTCAACAACATACCAGTCGCGCTGTACGGTTTCTGGTTTAGCTGTAAAAGTTTTCATTAAAAGCTTACCCAAATAATAAGTTACACGTTGGTGAACACCCAAACGTTTAGTCAGTTGAGGTTCACACGACAAAGTCCGGCAAACCTACCCCTTCGAATAGCTAATGCCGACACATAGAAAGTTTCGGGAAAAAAACCTTCTCGTAACGTGGGGTCGCAAGATTATAGAGAAGTTGAGGTCAAAGATCGACCCTTAAATGTGATTTGGAATGGGTTTTTCGGGGTTAAGTATTGTGCGGTCTGGTGCCCTCACCCCCGGCCCCTCTCCCACAGGGAGAGGGTGACGTTTGTTACGGCATATGCTCCAGCTTCAGGTATTCCTCGCTCTGCATCTCCTGCAGGCGCGACAGGCAGCGCTGGAATTCAAACTTCAGCCGCTCGCCCTGGTAAATCTCATATAAAGGTACCTCGGCGCTGACCACCAGCTTGACGTGGCGCTCATAAAACTCGTCCACCAGCGCAATG
The DNA here is from genome assembly GCF_008122455.1 of Enterobacter sp. C6. NCBI lineage: Bacteria > Pseudomonadati > Pseudomonadota > Gammaproteobacteria > Enterobacterales > Enterobacteriaceae > Enterobacter > Enterobacter sp. C6. The sequence continues at coordinate 50,153 of NZ_QPFW01000234.1, read as the reverse complement.
AAGCGCCGTGCTTCGCTCTCCATCAGCCGCGTCATCACCGGTACATCCAGCACCATGACGGTGTGGAACAGACGCGAAAGCGCAATGTAGTCGTGCTGGCTGCGGGCATCCACGCAGAGCGTCGTAAAGGAGACCGCCAGCGTTTGGTTTTCGACGCCAAGGGTGGGCAGCGGGCGATGGTTAATCTCGAGTTCCGGGGCGTGATCGCGTTTTGCCCCCGCCAGCGCCAGCCAAAGCTTATCCATCTCGCGGGTGGTCTCTGCATTTAACGGCGAAAGCCACAGGTGCGCCTGTGTCAGGGTTCGCAGACGATAATCGACACCGGCATCGACGTTCATGATGTCGCAGTGCTGCTTGAGGGCGTCGATGGCGGGCAGAAAGCGTGCCCGCTGCAGGCCGTTACGATAGAGCTCATCCGGCGGGATATTCGACGTGGCCACCAGCGTGATTCCGCGGGCAAATAGCGCTTTCATCAGGCCACCTAACAGCATGGCATCGGTGATGTCAGACACAAAAAACTCATCGAAGCAGAGCACGTCGGTTTCCGCCTTGAACCTGTCGGCCACAATCTCCAGCGGATCGCTTTTACCCTGCAGTGCGGTCAGCTCTTCATGCACCCGCAGCATAAAACGATGGAAGTGCAGGCGCTGTTTACGTGCGCCCGGCAGGCTCAGATAGAACAGGTCCATCAGCCAGGTTTTTCCGCGACCGACCCCGCCCCACATATATAAACCGCGCACCGGCACATGAGCCTGCGGCGTTTTTTTACCGAGCAACCGCCCAAACGCCGCCTTTAGGCCACCGTTCTGTTCGACTTCAGCGGGTTTTGCCGTGAGCTCCTGATAAATCGTCTCCAGACGGTTTACCGCCTCACGTTGAACGTCATCCGGCTGATGAGTGCCCTCGTTTAGGGCCAGTTGATATCGCGATGCAGGGGACAGGTTTTGCATAATCTTATTGTTATTCCTTCAATTAACGCTCACCAGCAGACGCGACTGATGAAAAAAAGGCCGTTCTACACTACGCGATGATACGTCAGGATTCCACTTCTACGGAAATAGCGGTTATAGTGGCATTATCAGGCACAGGCAGGAGCCGAGCCAACACCCTACGGAACAACAAGACAACGGGAGAAGTTCATGACCTGGGAATATGCGCTAATCGGTTTAGTCGTCGGCATCGTTATCGGTGCTGTGGCCATGCGTTTCGGTAATCGCAAATTGCGTCAGCAGCAGTCACTGCAGTACGAACTGGAAAAGAACAAAGCCGAGCTGGAAGAGTATCGTGAAGAGCTGGTCAGCCATTTTGCCCGTAGCGCCGAGCTGCTGGACAACATGGCGACCGACTATCGTCAGCTGTATCAACATATGGCCAAAAGCTCCAGCAGCCTGCTGCCGGAAATGACCGCGGAAACCAACCCGTTCCGCAACCGTCTGGCTGACTCTGAAGCCGGTAACGATCAGGCGCCCGTTCAGATGCCTCGCGACTATTCCGATGGCGCGTCCGGCCTGCTGCGCGGCGGTGTAAAACGCGATTAATCGCACAACCTGAATTTATTTTACGGGCGCAGCGATTGCGCCCGTCCTTTCTTGATGACCCCAGCTATCATTTAGTTAAACACCTCATTGTTCAGCGGTTTAAAATTCAATAACATCAACGTGTTTTTGGGGCCGTTTTTCCTTTATTCCAGGTTACGAGAGTCAACATCGATGAAGAAAAAAAACCAGCTGTTGAGCGCTATCGCGTTAAGTGTCGGGTTATCTCTCTCGGCGTCCGTCCCTGTATTCGCCGCCATCCCCACCCAGGTGCCTGGCCAGGCGGCCATTCCAAGCCTCGCACCCATGCTGGAAAAAGTGTTGCCTGCGGTCGTCAGCGTTCAGGTTGAGGGTACCGCAGTACAAAGCCAACGCGTCCCTGAAGAACTGAAAAAATATTTTGGCGATGAGTCTCCCGACCAGCAGGCGCAGCCTTTTGAAGGCCTGGGCTCTGGCGTCATTATTGATGCGGCAAAAGGCTATATTCTGACCAACAATCATGTCATCAGCCAGGCCGATAAAATCAGCGTCCAGCTGAACGATGGCCGCGAATTCGATGCTAAACTGATCGGCGGAGATGACCAGAGCGACATCGCGCTGTTGCAGGTGCAAAACCCGAGCAACCTGACCCAGATTGCTATCGCGGACTCCGACAAACTGCGCGTCGGCGATTTTGCCGTCGCCGTGGGCAACCCCTTTGGCTTAGGGCAGACCGCGACTTCCGGGATCGTCTCCGCGCTGGGACGCAGCGGCCTCAATCTGGAAGGGCTGGAAAACTTTATCCAGACCGATGCCTCCATCAACCGTGGGAACTCCGGCGGGGCATTGCTCAACCTTAACGGCGAGCTGATAGGGATTAACACGGCGATTCTGGCCCCGGGCGGCGGCAGCATCGGGATCGGTTTTGCTATCCCCAGCAATATGGCCAAAACCCTCTCTCAACAGCTCATTCAGTTTGGCGAAGTCAAACGCGGGCTGCTGGGTATTAAAGGTATGGAGATGAGCGCGGATATTGCAAAAGCGTTCAACATCAACGTACAGCGCGGGGCGTTTGTCAGTGAAGTGCTGCCAAACTCCGGCTCGGCAAAAGCGGGCGTGAAATCGGGTGATGTGATCGTCAGCCTGAACGACAAGCCGCTGAGCAGCTTTGCCGAACTGCGCTCGCGGATTGCCACCACCGAACCCGGTGCCAAAGTGAAGCTGGGCCTGATACGTGACGGTAAGCCGCTGGACGTTGAAGTCACGCTGGATAAGAGCACCTCTTCCTCTGCCAGTGCGGAGCTTATCGCCCCGGCCCTGCAAGGGGCTACGTTGAGCGATGGGCAGCTGAAAGACGGTACGAAAGGCATTCGCATCGACACCGTCGAGAAGAGCAGCCCTGCCGCACAGGCCGGATTGCATCAGGATGACGTGATCATTAGCGTAAACCGCAATCGCGTGCAGTCCATTGCCGAACTGCGCAAGTTGCTGGAAAGTAAACCGGCGGTTATTGCCCTGCAGGTCATGCGTGGCAATGAGTCCATCTATATACTGTTGCGCTAAGCATTTGTGACCCGGACATCACCGCTGCGTGTGATGTCCGGATAACTCATGTTATGCTGCAAATCGTTCCTTTTTTAACGACACGCGCATCATGCTTTTAAAGCTCTTACGTTCTATTGTCATCGGTTTGATTGTCGCTGGCCTGCTGCTGCTGGCGCTGCCGTCTATACGTCAGTTCAATAAACTGTCGGCTCCCCAGTTCGATAGCACGGATGAAACGCCAGCCACCTATAACCAGGCCGTCCGCCGTGCCGCACCTGCCGTGGTTAACGTCTATAACCGTGGTCTGAACACCTCAGCCCACAACCAGCTGGAGATCCGTACTCTCGGCTCCGGCGTAATCATGGACGAGCGCGGCTACATTATTACCAACAAGCACGTGATTAACGATGCCGACCAGATCATCGTCGCCCTGCAGGATGGCCGCGTATTTGAGGCGTTACTCGTTGGTTCTGACAGCCTGACCGATCTGGCCGTGCTGAAAATTAACGCCACGGGCGGTTTGCCGGTCATCCCGATCAACCGTAAACGTACCCCGCATATTGGTGACGTCGTCCTGGCGATTGGTAACCCTTACAACCTGGGTCAGACCATCACCCAGGGGATTATTAGTGCGACCGGTCGTATTGGCCTCAACCCCTCCGGGCGGCAGAACTTCCTGCAAACCGATGCCTCCATCAACCACGGTAACTCCGGCGGGGCGCTGGTCAACTCGCTGGGTGAACTGATGGGCATCAACACCCTCTCGTTCGATAAGAGTAACGACGGCGAGACGCCGGAAGGGATCGGCTTTGCCATTCCGTTCCAGCTGGCGACCAAGATCATGGATAAGCTGATCCGCGACGGACGCGTGATCCGCGGCTATATCGGTATCGGCGGGCGCGAAATTGCACCGATGCATACCCAGGGCGGTGGTATCGATCAGATTCAGGGGATTGTGGTGAATGAAGTGTCGCCTGGTGGCCCGGCCGCTAATGCGGGTATTCAGGTAAATGACGTCATTGTGTCGGTCAACGGCACGCCAGCGGTCTCTGCGCTGGAGACGATGGACCAGGTGGCAGAGATTCGTCCGGGCTCTATCATCCCTGTTGAAGTCATGCGCAACGATAAGAAACTGACGCTGCATGTGACGATTCAGGAATATCCGGCCACTAACTGACAAGCATAAAAAAACGGAGCGATAAGCTCCGTTTTTTTTGCCAGAAGACGGTTCGTTTTACTTGTTAACGAACTCTTCACCCAGGGTGATATCTTTCTTCAGCGTATCCAGCATACCTTCCATCGCGTGTTGTTCAAACGCGCTCAGCGTACCAATGGATTTACGCTCTTCGATACCGTTTTTACCCAGCAGCAGCGGTTGAGAGAAGAAGCGAGCGTGTTCGCCATCGCCTTCAACGTAAGCGCATTCAACAACGCCTTTCTCGCCCTGCAGAGCGCGAACCAGTGACAGGCCAAAACGCGCAGCTGCCTGGCCCATAGACAGGGTTGCAGAACCGCCACCCGCCTTCGCTTCCACCACTTCGGTGCCCGCGTTCTGGATGCGTTTAGTCAGGTCAGCCACTTCCTGCTCGGTGAAGCTCACGCCTGGGATCTGCGACAGCAGAGGCAGGATGGTGACGCCAGAGTGACCGCCAATGACCGGCACTTCCACTTCTGTTGGCTGTTTGCCTTTCAGCTCAGCAACAAAGGTGTTGGAACGGATGATATCCAGCGTGGTCACGCCGAACAGTTTGTTTTTGTCGTAAACACCCGCGTTCTTCAGCACTTCTGCCGCGATAGCCACGGTAGTGTTCACCGGGTTAGTGATGATACCGATGCATGCTTTCGGGCAGATTTCTGCAATCTGCTGCACCAGGTTTTTCACGATGCCCGCGTTGACGTTGAACAGGTCTGAACGATCCATGCCTGGCTTACGCGCCACGCCTGCAGAAATCAGCACCACGTCAGCACCCTGCAGTGCAGGACGTGCATCTTCACCGGAGAAGCCTTTGATTTTTACAGCGGTCGGGATGTGGCTCAGGTCAACCGCCACACCTGGGGTTACCGGAGCAATATCGTACAGGGAGAGTTCTGAGCCTGAAGGCAGTTGGGTTTTCAGTAGTAGGGCAAGCGCCTGGCCGATACCACCAGCAGCGCCGAGGACTGCGACTTTCATCCTAAACTCCTTATTATGGTTAACTTAAGTATCTGTAAATCCGTTGCGGCGACCATAATTCAGCAAGTAAATAATTACAATTTTCGTAGCTAAAGAATTTGAGGTCACGCGACTTTATCTCTCATCAGAAGGCTATCTGACGACAAATGGCAACGCATTAAGAGGTGGTTACAATACACCCTGCCCCGCCACCAAAACAACATCATTTTGATAACATTTAATTTACTTTTAAGCTTATTTGCGCGGCGTGACCCAGGCATGTTTTCTGATAACGAAATCTGATAAAATCACTCCCTTTCATAACATTATTTCAGCCTGGCGCTGGGTAGATAATTTGCATAAAAATTCATCCACATGCATAATAATGTTGTTTCTATCGTCATATTCCGGGTGACTTATGCGAAGCTCGTCTAAGCAAGAAGAATTAGTAAAGGCGTTTAAGGCGCTACTCAAAGAAGAGAAATTCAGTTCTCAGGGAGAAATTGTTCAGGCGCTGCAGGAACAAGGCTTCGATAACATCAATCAGTCGAAAGTCTCCCGCATGTTAACGAAATTTGGCGCGGTGCGTACCCGTAACGCCAAGATGGAGATGGTCTATTGCCTGCCGGCAGAACTTGGCGTGCCGACCACCTCCAGCCCGCTCAAAAATCTGGTTCTGGATATCGATCATAACGACGCCGTAGTGGTGATCCACACAAGCCCTGGCGCCGCACAGCTGATTGCCCGCATGCTGGACTCGCTGGGTAAAACGGAGGGGATCCTCGGGACTATCGCCGGCGATGACACCATCTTTACCACACCAGCCAGCGGTTTCTCCGTGAAAGATCTCCACGAAGCGATTCTGGTTCTGTTCGAACAGGAACTCTAATCCCCTCTCCCCGTAGCGTCGCTACGGGGATCGTTCTGCTTACGCTGCGTTTCCCCCTCTTTTCTACTGCCCTTCACTTTGACAAATAGTGCTTTTTACCACCCATTAACATTCATCTGGTGAATGCTAAATCAAAAAATCGCACAAAAAATCAAAAGCTACTATCCATATGATTTAATTAGATATAACCACCACAATCGAGCAAAAAACACCCAATATTATGCAATTTGGTTATAAAAAATAGTCTGGTTAACACGTAATAACAATAGAAACCATTAGTCTGGTATTAATTTTTACCGTTATTAGTGTATACTTGATTTTGTGATGAGGGTCACGAAACAAGACCCCACTAAAAAATTCGACGAGGTAAGAATCATGAAAATCAAATCAACTGTAGCGGCGCTGAGCGTCCTGTCTGTCCTGTCATTCGGTGCTTTCGCTGCCGACTCTATCAATGCTGACCAGGCGCAATCCCGCCAGGCCATCGGTACGGTTTCTGTCGGCGCGGTCGGCACATCGCCAATGGACATGCGTGAGATGCTGAACAAAAAAGCGGAAGAACAGGGTGCGTCATCCTATCGCATCATCGAAGCGCGTTCTGGTGACCACTGGCACGCCACCGCTGAGCTGTACAAATAAGTTTTAGTAATAACTGAAAACGTAAATCTCCCCTCAACGGCACCAGGCATAAAAATAGCGGTTCAACCCTTCTCGCCGTTGAGTAAAAAACCCTATTCAGGAGTAAAGACTATGAAAACCAAATTGATCATCGCAACCCTCGGTCTGGCATCCGTTCTCTCTTTCGGCGCAAGTGCAGCCGTACAGCAGGTGAATGCCGACCAGGCACAAAATCTGCAGCCAATGGGCAGCGTATCCGTGACGTCAGTCACCGGTTCCCCGATGGATATTCGTCACGAACTTGCCGCCAAAGCTGAAAAAGCAGGCGCCAGCAGCTATCGCGTCACCGAACTGAATCAGGGTGACCACTGGCATGCAACGGCAGAGCTGTATAAATAAACCCTCGTCGTATCTCATCATACGACTTGCCCCTGGCCTCATGGTCAGGGGCTTTTTTTTTGATTCAATGCCGCGCGTTAAAGCGCAGCTGCCCTTCAAGCTCTTCTTCCGCTTCATCGAAAAGCAATATCAGCGCGCCAAAACGTCTGCGAAGCTTATCGGGCAAATGGATGAACTCAATTTCCAGCGGTAGCGGCAGCAGGCTGCCGGTCACCACGTCCCACAGCGTATCCAGATTCGTCACGCTTTCCCGTTCAAGATCAAACACCCGGATAAATTCACGGTAGAAGTCTTCCTGACTGTCGATCTCGTCAAAATCAAACGTATAGGTTTTCATTGCCAGCCACCCAGTCCAGGCGAGCGGCAGATGCCGCCCTGTCTATTATAATCCCCCAATATGCAGGGTTTTAACTTCCAGATACTCTTCCAGCCCCAGCACGGAGCCCTCTCGTCCAAGACCTGACTCTTTTACGCCGCCAAAGGGCCCGAGTTCCGTGGAGACGGCACACTCGTTAATGCCAATCATCCCGCTCTCGATTGCCTGTGAAACGCGGAAGACCCGTGAGAGATTCTGGGTATAGAAGTAAGCCGCCAGCCCATAGGGCGTGTTGTTGGCGCGCTGGATAACTTCATCTTCCGAGGTGAAACGGAAGCACGCTGCCACCGGGCCAAACGTCTCTTCTTCTGCCAGCTTCATGCCTTCATGGCAGTCGCCCAGTACGGTTGGCATCCAGAAATTCCCACCAAGCGGATGGGGCTTACCCCCAGCCAATACGGTTGCGCCCCGGGCAACGGCATCGTCGACATGCTCACGCACCTTGTTGACCGCAGAAGGTTCAATCAGCGGCCCGACGACCACCCCTTCGTCAAGACCATTGCCCACCTTCAGCCCATTCACCGCATCGGCAAGTTTATTAACAAATTTGTCGTAGACGGTTTCCTGAATATAAAAACGGTTCACGCTGACGCAGACCTGCCCGGCATTGCGGAACTTGTTGGCGATCGCCCCCTTAACCGCTGCGTCGATATCCGCATCCTCAAAAACGATATAAGGAGCATTTCCCCCCAGCTCCATCGAGACTTTCTTCATGGTTTCTGCGGCGTTACGCACCAGCGTTTTGCCGACGGAGGTTGAACCCGTAAAGGAGATTTTACGCACGTCCCGGCTTGCCATAATCGCATCGCTGATTTCATGCGTATTCCCGGCCACGGCGTTGAGCACGCCGTCGGGTACGCCGGCCTGTTTTGCCAGGGTAAGCAGCGCAAAGGCACTGAGCGGTGTGTTATTGGCCGGTTTGATCACCCCGGTACATCCTGCTGCCAGCGCCGGGCCTAACTTGCGGGTGAGCATGGCCATCGGGAAGTTCCACGGCGTAATCGCCGCGACCACACCAATGGGTTCACGGGTCGCCAGAATGCGTGAGCCGGGTTTGATCGGCGGAATAATTTCACCGTTGGCGCGTTTGGCTTCTTCGGCAAACCACTGGATAAAGCTGGCGGCGTACTCGACTTCTCCCTCAGCCTCTTTCAGGGGTTTGCCCTGTTCGGTGGTCATTAACCGCCCGAGCCAGCTTTTATTCTCAATAATCAGTTCGTACCAGCGGTAGAGAATCGCCGAACGCTCTTTTGCGGTTTTGGCACGCCAGGCCGGGAAGGCTTTGGTGGCCGCTGCGATAGCGTCTTCGGTTTGTGCTTTACCCGCCTTCGCGACTTTAGCGATGACTTCCCCGGTCGCGGGGTTAAGTACATCGAACGTCGTGTCCAGCGTTTTCCAGATTCCGTTGACCAGATAACCGGTCTGAAAAAGGATGTGATCCTGAAGCGCCTGGGTCGTCATGTGTCCTCCCTTCCTGAAATGTAAGAACGTGCTGGAATAAGTATAGCCACAAAAAAACCGACGCTTTTGGCGTCGGTTTTTTTACTTCAGTCAGTTATCCGTGAGGGCATTCTGGTAGCGATGCAGCATAAACACCAGCCGTCCTACCGGCTCGGTCACCTGAGGCGGTGCTTCCCAGTGCTTTAGCTTCTCCTGGTAGATATCGAGCTCTTCAAGCAGCTGCGTAAAGTAACGACGCCGTTTGTCATCGCTGCTGGCGGAAAGCACGTGATCGGCGGTACGACGCAGCTGGCGGTGCCAGGCCGACAGATCGTCGTTGATCGGCACCGGCGCGTTACGCAGACGCTGGTGCGCGATGATCATGGTTAACGCCAGGCGGAACTTCGCGATATCGCCCGGGAACTTGTTCAGCAGTAAAAACAGCTGCTGGTAGAGCGCGGGCAGGTGGTTCTCTTTACGGCGCGCGGTATTGGTTGTCATCGACGACACGGCAGCCGACACGAACTGGTTCAGCAGCACGCGGCCCGTTCTTGCCTGCGAGTTATCCCGAACCAGAAGTATCACCATCATGGCCAGGAAACAGCCCACCAGCTGACCTAACGCGCTGTCGAGGAACTGGCTGAAATGGAAGGTCATCGGGTTATCGAGCACGATGATGTTAATCGTGCTCGCCAGCGCCCCCAGCGATCCCAGGCGCCGCTTTTGTACTTCAATGCCGATAAAGAACGCCATTACCGCCAGGCTAATACAGAGCAGCAGCATGCTCTGCTGGGTAGACGGGATGATGACCAGAAAATAGAGCGCGCCTATCGGCAGGGCGGCAATGGTGCCGTAGAGGAAATCAATGGCAACCATTCGCGGGTTAGGCAGACGCATCGCCAGTGCGGTCACGACGGCAATCATCACCATCGCGCCGCTGCCGGACGTCCAGCCCGTCCACAGCCAGAACAGCGTGCCGAGCATGCAGGCAAGCGTCGTACGCCAGAAGTTGACCATGGCGTGATGGCGCTCGGCGGATTCCGCTTTGATCACCACTTCCCCCTGCAGCACCTCTTCTTCCGCCGCGCTGATTTTGGTATTCCCGATCACGCCGCGCTTCAGCAGCAGATAGCGCGTCGCGGCGCCGACCCAGGTGTAGATCGTCACCGGCGTGTCGCGCTCCCCTGTCCAGGCAATCACCCGACGCATGCGCTTAAGCTGCTTGTGCACGTCCTGCACGGTTTCCACCGGCTCGGCAAACAGTTCGCGGAACGTATCGGTGACCGCTTCCGGCCGGGTGTTCTGAATCAAATAGGTTTCACATGCCTGGGTAATCAGCGTCAGAGAGACGGTGTTGAGGGCTTTCAGGCGACGATTCGCGCGAGCCCAGCGCGAGGACTCCATATTAAGGTTGCTGCGCATCCCTTCCAGCGCCTGCGTACGACGTACCAGCCCGCTCCAGGCTCTATCCACCTCTTCGCTGTCGCCATGCTTAATGCAGAGCTGCATCAGCTGGTACTGGGCAACCATCAGCGCGTCAAGCTCAAGGTCGACTTCCTGCTTGATGGAGCGCGGGGAGAACAGCAGGTCAGCGACGATTGCACTGACAATACCAATCACAATCTCGCTGCAGCGCTCAACCGCAAACTGTGGGGCAAGCAGCGGTTCAGACTGAATGGTGATGACAATGATCAGCGCGGTATAGCCCGCTAGCCCCCAGGCGTAGGAGTTCTCCACTTTCACCAGAGACGAGATCCAGGTGCAGAAACCTGCCCAGATACAGCAGACCATCAGCATCAGCAGCGGGGTGCGGATCATCAGAATAATAATGGTCAGCGCCGCGAAGCAGCCGATAAACGTCCCGATGATACGCAGCATCCCGCGATAGCGGATCGCGCCAGAATAGGGCTCCCCGCCCGCGGCGAAGGCCGGACCCGCCGCGACAATCGCAGCCGTCAGCACCGCCCAGCGAGGGGTTTCAAGCTGGAAGTGGAAGCCGACAAACAGCGCCAGCACGATGGCGCACGCCAGCTTCACGGCGAAGCGAATGTGCTGGCTGGCGATGGAAAAGATACCCATGTCGATTAACCAAACTCGCGCAGGCGGTGGGCAATTTTACGGAAGAATGAATCCTGGCTGGCATCCCGGTCTTTTTCACCGGTAATCACCACCGTCGCCGTGGTACCCGCAGGCCACAGATTTCCCTGCTGCTCATCCAGGTGGATGCGCACCGGCACGCGCTGGGCCAGACGCACCCACTCTAGGTTGGAATCTACCGTCGCCATCCCTTTAGCATCGTTAGAGCTGCTGGAGTTAGTCACCCCTGCGGCAACGCTGTCGACGGTGCCTTTAAAGACGCGATTGCTGCCCAGCGGCGTGATCTCCGCGCGATACCCTGGACGTACGCCCTCCAGCTTGGTCTCTTCCATATAGGCGAGCACGTAGAAGGAGTTCTGTTTAACCAGCGCCACGGCGGTTGAGCCGCGGGTAATGAATTCCCCGGCGTAGACGTTCAGGTTGGTCACCCAGCCATCAGACGGTGCGCGGATCACGGTACGCTCCAGATCGAGCTTCGCCAGATCGCGCGTTGCTTGTGCTTTCGCCAGCTGGTGCAGCACGGTTTGCAGCACGTTGTTGGACTGGTCAATCTCTTCACGGGACATTGCCTGAATGCCTAGCTGGTTACGGCGGCCAGCCTCGCGGCGTTTCTCCGTAGCCAGCGCCTGGTAATAGGCCACGTCCGCTTCCGCCTCTTCCAGCGCTTTCTGGTAACGAGGCTGGTCGATGGTGAACAGAACCTGATCTTTTTTCACCAACTGGTTGTCGTGGACGTTGACCGCCGTGATAAGACCGGCCACGTCAGGGGCGATCGCCACCACATCGGCGCTGAAGCGTGCATCACGCGTCCACGGTGATTCGGTGTAATAGACCCAGGCGCGGAAAATAGCGATGAAGGCGAGGATAACCAGCGCCGTAGTAATGGCAGTGCGGGAGATTTTTCTTGTTAGCGTTTTCACATCAACCTCAGACAAACATGCGCGATATCAGATAGAACAGGCAGCAATACAGCGCGGTATTGAACAATGCAGGGTGCCAGACGAAATCGTAGATCCCGGTAGGGACCAGCACCTTGCGCACCAGCCAGAAGATCGCCAGTGATAAAAGAAGCTCGAAAAATATCGGTGGGAACGACAGACCGAACACCACGATAACGGGAAACAGACTCATGTTGACCTTGATTAGAGAGAGTGCAGGCTTCAGAATTTTTTAGCGCACGCCATCGCAGGAGAGCAAGAAACGCCGGGCGAGAATGGCGCAGCCGTTATGTAATAAATAATATATTAACGTAACTGTTATGCTGTTATCTATAATATGTGATCTAAATCACTTTTAAGCCAGAGTGAACAATGGAACGTTTAAAACGCATGTCGGTCTTCGCCAAAGTGGTTGAACTGGGCTCGTTTACCGCCGCTGCCCGCCAGCTTCAGATGAGCGTCTCATCCATCAGCCAGACGGTGTCCAAACTGGAAGATGAGCTTCAGGTCAAGCTGCTCAACCGCAGCACCCGCAGCATTGGTCTGACGGAAGCGGGTAAAATTTACTATCAGGGCTGTCGCCGCATGCTGCTTGAAGTGCAGGATGTTCACGAACAGCTTTATGCCTTCAATAACACCCCCATCGGCACGCTGCGCATCGGGTGTTCTTCAACTATGGCACAAAATGTTCTCGCTGCCATGACCGCGGATATGCTGAAAGAGTACCCCGGGCTTACCGTCAATCTGGTGACGGGTATCCCGGCGCCGGATCTGATTGCCGACGGGCTGGACGTGGTGATCCGCGTCGGCGCGCTGCAGGATTCCAGCCTGTTCTCGCGTCGGCTGGGCAGCATGCCGATGGTGGTCTGTGCATCGAAGAGCTATCTGGCGCAGTACGGTGTGCCGGAAAAACCCGCCGACCTCACCAACCACTCGTGGCTGGAGTACAGCGTGCGGCCCGACAATGAATTTGAGCTGATTGCCCCGGAAGGGATCTCCACCCGACTGCTGCCGGAAGGGCGTTTTGTCACCAACGATCCGATGACCATTTCGCGCTGGCTGGTGGCCGGCGCCGGGATCGCCTACGTGCCGCTGATGTGGGTGATCAACGAGATCAACAGCGGCGTGCTGGAGATCCTCTTCCCACGCTACCAGTCCGATCCGCGCCCGGTGTACGCCCTGTATACCGAAAAAGACAAACTCCCGCTCAAGGTACAGGTGTGTATTAACTATCTGACCGAGTATTTTGTGGACGTGGCGGAGCTGTTTCAGGGGATGCGGGGAAGAAGGAAGGAATAATCGATTTATCCCTGAAAGTATATGAGCGATGAATATTTCCAGGATAAAACCCCTCTGCATTCTGGAATATTCCTTCGCCACTATCAGGAATAGCTAATTGACACTGCCGCCGCCCGCCCTTTACTTTATAAACAGTCTGCTGTTCAGACTGTTATTAATTTGTTGCTGATATGAATAATAAAATGTATTCCGCAGGATGACATTAAACAAGGAAAAGAAATGAATCTATTTGAACAAACACCGCCTTCACGCAGGCGCTATGGGCTCGCCGCATTCGTCGGTTTAATTGCAGGGATTGTCTCCGCGTTTGTCAAATGGGGAGCCGAAGTGCCGCTTCCGCCACGCAGTCCCACCGATCTATTTACCGGCGCATGCGGGCCTGAGCAATTAATAAGAGCCGCAAGCCAGATTGACTGTTCACGTAATTTTTTAAACCCTCCCTATGTATTTTTACGTGACTGGCTGGGTGTTGTTGATCCTAACGCAGCGGTTTATACATTTGCCGGACATATATTTAACTGGGTCGGCGTGACGCATATTATTTTCTCAATCGTCTTCGCTGTCGGGTATTGTGTCGTTGCTGAAGTCTTCCCGAAAATTAAACTCTGGCAGGGTTTGCTGGCGGGTGCGTTAGCTCAGCTCTTTGTGCATATGATCTCCTTCCCGCTGATGGGGCTGACGCCACCGCTATTTGAGCTGCCGTGGTATGAACACGTGTCAGAGATCGTGGGCCATCTGGTCTGGTTCTGGTCGATAGAAATCATTCGTCGTGATTTACGTAACCGCATCACGCACGAGCCGGATCCGGAGATACCGCTGGGTCACTTACGCTAAAAAAAAAGGCGCTACTGATGTAGCGCCTTTTTTATGAAGGAGTCAGGTCAGGCTGTGCCGCCCACCGTCAGGTTGTCCACTTTCAGCGTTGGCTGGCCCACGCCAACCGGCAGGCTCTGGCCCTCTTTACCGCAGACGCCCACGCCATTATCCAGCTTCAGATCGTTACCAACCATCGAGATCTGCTGCATGGCTTCAATACCGGAGCCAATCAGCGTTGCACCTTTCACCGCTTTGGTCACTTTGCCCTTCTCGATCAGGTACGCTTCTGAAGTAGAGAAGACAAACTTACCGGAGGTAATGTCCACCTGGCCGCCGCCAAAGTTTGGCGCAAAGATACCGTAATCAACGGATTCGATAATCTCCTGCGGCGTGGATTTGCCCGGCAGCATGTAAGTGTTGGTCATGCGCGGCATCGGCAGATGCGCGTAAGATTCACGGCGTCCGTTGCCCGTCGGCGCAACCCCCATCAGGCGCGCGTTGAGTTTGTCCTGCATGTAGCCTTTCAGCACGCCGTTTTCGATCAGCACATTGTACTGGCCTGGCGTACCTTCATCGTCGATAGCCACCGAGCCACGGCGATCGCGCATGGTGCCGTCATCCACCACGGTGCACAGCTCCGAGGAGACAAGTTGCCCGATCTGACCGCTGAACACGGACGTCCCGCGACGGTTAAAGTCGCCTTCCAGGCCGTGGCCTACCGCCTCATGCAACAATACGCCCGGCCAACCGGCACCCAGCACCACCGGGAATGAGCCCGCCGGCGCCGCGACGGCATTCAGATTCACCAGCGCCATGCGGACAGCTTCTTTTGCCCACGCGTCAGCGCGCGCTTCACCGTCAACGTCGCCCAGGAACCAGTCATAGCCGAAACGACCGCCGCCGCCGCTTGAGCCGCGCTCACGTTTACCGTCCTCATCGACCTGCACGCTGATGGAGAGACGCACCAGCGGGCGAACATCTGCCGCCAGGGTGCCGTCCGTTGCCGCCACCAGAATCAGTTCATAAACACCGCTCAGGCTGGCTGAAACTTCCTGCACGCGTTTGTCCGCCGCGCGGGCAACTTTGTCCACGCGACGCAGGATATCCAGCTTCTCTTCACGGCTCATGCTCTGCAGCGGATCGATGCTGGTATAGAGCGCAGGGTGCTGCACTTCTCCCAGGGTTTTCACGCGACCATCGCCGGTATCACGCACAATGGTACGCGCGGCCTGTGCGCTCTGCTCGAGTGCGGTGAGGCTAATCTGATCGGCATAGGCAAAACCGGTTTTCTCACCGCTGACGGCACGGACGCCAACGCCCTGGTCGATGTTGTAGGAGCCATCTTTGATGATGCTGTCTTCTAAAACCCAGGATTCGTGATAGCTCGACTGGAAATAAAGGTCGCCGTAGTCGAGACGGCGTTCGGTCAGTTGACCAAGAATGGAGAACAGGTCCTGATGGCTCAGGCCGTTCGCTGCGAGCAAATGTTCACTTACCAGGTTCAGACTCATCGTATTGCTACTCGTTCGTTGCCGCCCGTGGCGGTATAAAGATCGTATTTATTGAGAGTGAGGCAATTACCTGCCCACGTCAAATCATTGCTGTGTATCTTTGCGCGGCTGGCGCAGCACCTCGTTAATCTGCGGTTTATCTACCGGACCGGTAATGCGGTAGCGCAGAATGGAGACCTTGCTCCAGAGTGGCCCCAGCACTTTACTGGCGGCAAACACCGCCGCACCAACAATCGGGTTCACCACAAAAGCTGCCGCCACACCCACGCTCGCGGAAATTTCCGGTGCCACGACGGCTTCCATATCCAGTTCGCGACGCACGAGGTTAACGGAGCCTTTCATGGCGATATCCGCTTCAAGGCCATCCACCAGCGTGTCGTCCGTGTGCAAAACGCCGTCCTTGATCCACGCCGTACTGCGGATGGAATCGTAGTAGAAACCTTCGTTGAAGGTATCACTGAAATCGAAGCGCAGCTTGCGCAGCAGCGCGTCAAAACTCAGCAGGCGCAGGATCTGCCCAGCGCGCCCCGTGCTCACGTCGGCGATCTCACCTTTGCCGAAGTGGGTTTTCAGAATGCCGTTAAGCGAGGCCTCATCCGGCTTCCACGGTGCGTCGCGCCAGTGAAGATCGTAATCGACGTCAAATGACGAGCCGCGCAGCGGCGTGCTGATACCAAAGAAACTGGCTGCCGCATCCAGTTTGTTGCCTTTAATGTCACCCTTCAGGGACGTCCGCTGCTCGCCCGGGTTATTCACCCATTCCCCTGCGGCCGTCATGCGGCCAAATCCGGTATCAACCAGGCCGCCGGAGAGCGTAAGCGTGTTTCCCTGGATGGCAAAATCACCGTCGATGCGGCCATATTTCTGCCCCCACAGCCAGCACTCCGCACAGCGCAGCTGGAGATCGGGCCAGCCGCTAAAATCGACGCGGGAGGTATGACTCAGCGGCGACGTCTCTGCCGGGTTATCTTTCCCGCTCGCAGCGCTTGCCGGGTTGTAGTAGAGGTAGCGGATCGCCGCCTGCCACGGCGCGTGATTACGCATGGTCAGCGTACCGTTGATCTCTCTGCCCTGGGCCTCCACCTTCGTGCCGTTAGCGCCAGGCTGCGAGACAATGCTCAGGTTGTTCCACTGCTGCCCGCCCAGCATCAGCGACGGCGTACGTACGGTAATGGTTTGCGGGAACTGGGCGGTTTCATCAACGTTTTGCCCAACGCCTTTCTGGAACAGCGCCAGCCACTCAGCACCGTCCATCGGCGGGAGGTTCAGCTCAATGCCCGTCTGCTCCGGCAGCGGCGGCGTGGAGCGGCTATCCGTTGTCCAGATGGCTTTGTCGAGGGTGAGCTTGCGGTTAAGCAGCCAGCGGCTATTGAAGTGGTTTGTCCCACCCGCGCTGCCGGTCAGCGCGAAGCTGTTCAGGTTGCCATCGACGTTCAGCTTTACCGGCAGCGGCTGTCCGGCCTGTTTATCCAGCGGCGCAGGCAGCTGGCTCTGAAGGTTTTTCAGATCGCCCGTGATGTCGACCTTATACTGGGCACCCGCGTGATAAGGCAGGTCGATTGCCACTTTACCCTGCCAGGCAACCGTCCCCTCCACTGACGCCTCAATGGGCTTCGGCAGGACGTCCATACGTGATGGTTGCCAGTTACCGTCCAGATTGACGGCTACCTGATAGGCCTTTTCACCCTCGGTCGTCGTGAAGTCAATATTAACGGGCTGATTAAACCAGCTGGCCGTAAGCGGCTCGCTCTTCAGGTTACCGTTCTCAAAGCTGAACTGCCCGCTGAGATTTTTCAGGGTGCTCTCAAGGGGTTTGATGAACAGACTGTTGTTCTTCAGACGGACGTCGCCTTTCGCGGTGGTCATCTCACCGTCCAGCGGGATATCAAGATGTAAGCGAGCATTCACATCACCATCAAGCTGGAGCTGCTGAAGCGTCGCGGCCAGCGACTCTTTGAGAGGGGTCTCCTCAAAGTACGGTCCCACCGCCTTGCCGGGACCGTTGATGTCGGCATCAATCAGCAGCTTCTCTTTGGAGTAGTCCGGAATGTTGGCCGTCAGGTTGCTGGCCGTCACGCCGCCCAGCGCCACGCTGTCGGACTTCATCCACAGGCCGTCATTGAGGAAATTAAGTTCGATATCCAGGTTTTTCAGCGCGGGCCAGCCCGGCTGGAACGCGAAGGTGGCGTCATGCAGCGGCACCAGAACCTGGAACTGACCTTCATTATGTTTGTACGGGAACAGATGGGGATTACCGCCGTAAACCAGCGTGGCATTATCCGCCTGACCGCCCTGAATCGCCCCGCTGAGATAGTCTACCAGCGCTTTTCCCATCAGGTTTTCCGGGAAGTAGCGCCAGGCCTGAGAGCCATCATCGGTGCTGATCCCGGCGAGAATACCCAGCCACGGCTCATCCCCTTCAGGCTGCAGATAGCGGAAATCGCCGCGCGCGTGCACCGCTTTGGCTTTCACATCGATATGGCGGCCATCAAGCTGGAAACCCTTGTCGTTACGGAGCCAGTTAAGCACCGCGCTGCCCTGTTTGATTTCCAGCGGCGCGCGGAAGACCGTCTCGTAAGGCATTTTGGCGTCGTGCATATCAACCGTCAGCCTGCCGTTTTCCACGCTACCTTCTAGCTTGCCGCTAAAGTGCTCTGCACCCGGCAGCAGCTTCCACTGCTTCCAGGCAAGATCTTTCCACGTTGCCTGGAAGCGGGTTTTTTCCGTCGCCTGGAGCGGGATATCCAGTGCCAGAGCGTCTATTTTCCCGCTCGGCTGCGTTGCCAGCCAGATCTCGCCGAGATCGGGAGAGAGCTTTGCCGCCATCGAGCGCAGCCCTTCAATGGCAGCCAAATCCAGGTTGCTGGCACGGATGCGCAGCTCGTCGCTGCGTTTACTGGCCGCGCCACCAACGTCCTGCTCCGGCATCCAGGCCAGCGTCAGCGCACCGCGCGGCCACGGCTTGCCGTCCATGGTGATGCGCGTATCCGGAATGGCAAACTGCCAGCCCTCTTTCTCCTGCGTTACGTGTGCGGTGAGGTTATCGACGGAAAGCTGATGCTGTTGTTTTTCGCCTTTCCAGCTCGCGCCCCCCTGCTTGAGCCAGATATCCCCGCTGGCAAATTCGCCTTTCGTCAGGGTCAGCCAGCCTTCAAGACTGAAGCGG
This sequence comes from Enterobacter sp. C6, assembly GCF_008122455.1. Lineage (NCBI taxonomy): Bacteria > Pseudomonadati > Pseudomonadota > Gammaproteobacteria > Enterobacterales > Enterobacteriaceae > Enterobacter > Enterobacter sp. C6. Next base: position 31,393 of record NZ_QPFW01000234.1, on the reverse strand, counting down.
GCCGTTTCCAGCTGCATATTTTGCTGGAGCCAGTCGCCCAGCCACGGCTTGACGTCCACATCGTCGGCCTGCAGCCAGACTTTGCCGTTATTTAACAGGCCGTCATCGTCGCGCAGATCCATGCGCACCTGCATCACACCGTGCTGGCCGTTCAGGCTTGAGAGATTGACCTGCCCCTCGGCGCGGTGCCGATCCTTACCGTTGAGCCAGGTCAGCTGCGGGATCGCCAGCTCGGCGCGCTGGCCGGAAAGAGTAATAAAGCTCACTTCGCTGTCGCGCAGATCGAAATGATCGAACTGGCGGAGGAAAAGATCGCTGAAGCGGTTGGCTTCAAGCCCCTGACCGCTATCGCTACCGGACAGCGGCGTATTGGTCAGGAACTGGAGCTGATAAAAGGTGAGATCGCGAAACTGCCAGCGCAGATGCAGCAGGCTTTGCCAGACGTCCAGCGCCAGGGTCACGCGTTTGATTTTCAGATAACCGCCATCTTTCAGGCGGGCGTTGATATCCCGGACATCGAGCGTCGGGCCAAAATTTTGCCAGTTAGCGCTGACCTGACTGACGTTCACCGGCACGCCGGTGGTGGATTCGATTTTCGCCAGCAGCTGCGGACGCCAGCTGTCCAGATGCGGCAATACGAGGCGTAGCCCGCTCACGAGCAACGCGACAATCACGACCAGCGTTGCCCCTGTAAGCAATAAAATCCCCGGCAATCGCCTCACGCATCTCTCCTTGTCAGCATTCGTCACGCAGCGTACTGCGCTTACATCATCACGACGTCAAACTGCTCCTGGTTATAGAGCGGTTCAATTTGTACTTTTACCTGTTTGCCGACAAAGATTTCCACTTCCGCCAGCGCGTGTGACTCTTCGCCTTTCAGCGCTTCAGCCACCGCAGGGGAAGCATAGACCAGAAAACGGTCGGAGTCGTAGGCATGATGCACACGCACAATTTCACGCATAATTTCGTAGCAGACGGTCTCAACCGTCTTTACCGTTCCGCGTCCATGGCAGGTCGGGCATTCATTACACAGCACATGCTCCACGCTCTCGCGGGTACGCTTACGCGTCATTTCCACCAGCCCCAGCTGTGAGAAGCCGTTGATGCTGGTTTTCACGCGATCTTTACTCAACGCCTGCTCAAGCGAGTGCAGCACGCGGCGACGATGGTCTTCATTACTCATATCGATGAAGTCGATGATGATAATGCCGCCCAGATTGCGCAGACGAAGCTGGCGCGCAATCGCCTGCGTGGCTTCGATGTTGGTGTTGAAGATGGTGTCATCGAGATTGCGATGGCCGACAAACGCGCCGGTGTTAATATCGACGGTGGTCATCGCTTCGGTCTGATCGATGATCAGATAGCCGCCTGACTTCAGTTCAACCTTACGCTCCAGCGCACGCTGGATCTCGTTTTCGACATCATAGAGATCGAAGATCGGCTGACGCCCTGAATAATGCTCCAGCAGGCCAGGCATCTCGGGGATATATTCGGCGGTAAATTCCAGCAGCGCTTCATAGGTCAGGCGCGAGTCCACGCGAATGCGGTCGAGCTGCGCATCAGCAAAGTCACGTAGAACGCGTTGTGCAAGCGCCAGTTCACCGTAGAGCTGGTAGCGGGTCTGGTTGCGTTTTTTACGCTCCATCACTTTGGTCCAGACGCGCTTCAGGTATGCCGCATCCGACGCCAGGTCTTCCTCGCTGATCCCCTCTGCGGCGGTACGGATGATAAACCCGCCCTGCTCATCGCAGTAGGCGCTGACCACTTTCTTCAGACGCTCGCGCTCGCTTTCGCTCTCAATACGCTGCGAAACGCCCACGTGCGACGCGCCGGGCATAAAGACCAGATAGCGGGAAGGTAAGGTGATGTCGGTGGTCAGACGGGCGCCTTTGGTACCGAGGGGATCTTTCACCACCTGCACCATCAGATCCTGTCCCTGACGCACCAGTTCGGAAATGTCGCGCACGGCAAACTGCTTTTGCTCTTCGCCAGCGACGCACTCGGTGTGCGGCATGATATCGGAGGCATGTAAAAATGCCGCCTTATCCAGTCCAATATCTACAAAAGCCGCCTGCATACCCGGTAGTACACGACTGACACGACCTTTGTAGATATTGCCTACTATTCCGCGCCGCGCTTCACGCTCAATATGAATTTCCTGAAGAATGCCACCATCAATATAGGCCACACGGGTTTCCGATGGCGTTACGTTTACCAACAATTCAGCCGTCATAATTATCCCTTCCCTCACGCAGTGAGTTAAAATTGCTCAGCAACTCATACGTTTCCACCAGCGGTAAGCCGACTACGGCGTGATAGCTGCCATGAATCTTCCTGACAAAACAGCCACCCAGCCCCTGAATACCGTATGCACCTGCCTTATCCATTGGTTCACCGCTGGCAATATAAGCGGCGATGTCGTCGTCGGTAAGCACTCTGAACGTCACTTCTGTCACCACCAGGCAATCCAGCACGTGCTGGCTGTCAGCCAGCGCGACGGCCGTCATCACCTGATGCGTATGTCCGGACAGTTTGCGCAACATGCGCGCCGCATGATCGGCGTCGCGCGGTTTCTCAAGCACTTCACCGTTCAGAATAACGATGGTATCTGCTCCCAGTACGGGGAGATCGCATGGCACACTGGCCACGCCCGCCTGCGCTTTCTCACGCGCCAGGCGAGACACGTACTGTTGCGCGCTTTCGCCCTCAGCACGTTTTTCTTCAATGCCGGTTACGATGCGTTCAAAAGAGACCCCTAGCTGCGTCAGGAGTTCCTGACGGCGCGGGGAGCCGGAAGCGAGATACAAAGACGTCATAGAAACCTTTTATTGCACAGCAAACTGCTGGCGAACCTTACGCATCAGCAGGAATAACCATGGCCAGAGCACACCGTTTACTACACTACTCCAGAACACTTCCGGCCGGAAAGAGACGTTGATCACTAAAAACTCTGCCCAGAAAACAACGATATCCGCAGCGAGCGACAATAGCATCACCACCAGGGCCTGTTGCCAGAGCGCAAGGTTACGGAAGAGCTGGAATTTGAGTGCGACGAGGTACGCAATAATGCTCATGGACAAGGCGCGCACGCCAAGCGTAGAGCCGCTAATGAGATCCAGTATGGCACCCATCACGAAACCTGTGCCGACATTTACGCGATGCGGCAGGGCAAGGATCCAGTAGAGCAAAATGAGCAATACCCAGTTTGGCCGGAAAACGAGAATGTCATCCGGCCAGGGCATCACTTGCAGCAACAGTGCAATGAGAAACGAGAGCCAGATGACCCAGCGTCCCTGGCTACGATAGCTTGCCACTACTGCCCTCCCGAAGAGAGTTTAGGCGGTGGCGGCGCATCCGGCAGCGGCTGCGTTAACCCGGTTGCCGGCGCCGGGACTGGCGCAGGCGGCCCCATGGAATCCGCAGGCGGGAGAACCTGCGGCATCATCTGCATCAGGCGCTCATTTGCCACGCGATGCACCTCTTCAGGCGTCATCGGATTAGCACCGTTACGATCGGCGCCCCACAGCAGCAGCAGATAGCGCAGACGCTGCAAACCGGCGGTTGGACGCGCCTGAATCACGGTATAGGCACGCTGCGTATCCAGCTTCACTGAAGAGACCACCGCAACCGGATAGCCCTCAGGGAAGCGTCCGCCCAGACCGGAGGTCACCAGGACGTCACCCACGCGGATATCCGTGTTGGCCGGCAGGTGTTCCAGCTGCAGGTCATCCGTACAGCCGTTCCCGGCCGCAATCACGCGGATGTCGTTGCGCAGCACCTGGATCGGCAGCGCATGCGTGGCATCGCAAATCAGCAGCACGCGGCTGGTTAGCTTGGCCACGGCAACCACCTGGCCCACGACGCCTTTATCACTGATAACAGGCTGACCTTCATACACCCCGTTCACGCTCCCTTTGTCGATCACAACCTGATCGCTGTAGGGGTCGTTCACGGTGGAGATCACCTGCGTGACCATTTTCTGCTCATCCTGACGCAGCGGCGAGCCGAGCAGCTCACGCAGACGCGCGTTTTCCTGCTTGTATTGCCCCAGCATCAGCAGTTCGCTGTTTTTCAGCAACAGTTCCTGACGTAATGCCCGGTTTTCGAGTTCGAGTTGATCACGTGAAGACAGCGTTTGAGAAACGGAGTCGAGCAGTTCACGGGGACCATTTGAAACAAAGTAGAAAGGACTGACGGCGGTATCCATGTACGTTCTGATCTGGCTGAACGTACCGAGGCGGCTATCGGCAATAATGACCCCAAGCGCAACCAGAACCGCCAGAATGAGGCGAAACTGTAGCGATGGGCCACGGCTAAAAATTGGCTTCATAGGCTATGCGTATTCTCGCGTCAGAGAGAAAGGGTAGCAAATTGCTACCCTCTCAAACTCGACTACTCTTCGCTGAACAAATCGCCGCCGTGCATGTCGATCATTTCCAGCGCCTTGCCACCACCACGGGCGACGCAAGTCAGTGGATCTTCTGCAACTACGACAGGAATACCTGTCTCTTCCATTAACAGGCGGTCGAGGTTACGCAGCAGCGCACCACCACCGGTCAGGACCATACCGCGCTCGGAGATATCGGACGCCAGCTCTGGTGGGCACTGTTCCAGCGCAACCATTACCGCGCTCACGATACCCGTCAGTGGTTCCTGCAGTGCTTCCAGAATTTCGTTGGAGTTCAGGGTGAAACCGCGTGGCACACCTTCAGCCAGGTTACGGCCACGTACTTCGATCTCACGCACTTCATCGCCCGGATACGCAGAGCCGATTTCGTGTTTGATACGCTCTGCGGTCGCTTCACCGATCAGAGAGCCGTAGTTACGGCGTACATAATTAATGATGGCTTCGTCGAAGCGGTCACCACCGATACGTACGGAAGAGGAGTACACCACGCCGTTCAGAGAGATAACGGCCACTTCAGTGGTACCACCACCGATATCCACCACCATGGAACCGGTCGCTTCAGACACAGGCAGGCCAGCACCGATGGCCGCCGCCATTGGCTCTTCAATCAGGAACACTTCACGCGCACCTGCGCCCTGGGCAGATTCACGAATTGCGCGACGCTCTACCTGGGTTGCACCAACCGGCACACACACCAGAACACGCGGGCTTGGGCGCATGAAGCTGTTGCTGTGAACCTGCTTGATGAAGTGCTGAAGCATTTTTTCAGTCACGAAGAAGTCGGCGATAACGCCGTCTTTCATTGGGCGAATGGCGGCGATGTTGCCAGGGGTACGACCCAGCATCTGCTTCGCGTCATGACCCACTGCGGCCACGCTTTTCGGCGAGCCTGCACGATCCTGACGAATGGCCACAACAGAAGGCTCATTCAATACGATGCCTTGTCCTTTTACATAAATAAGGGTATTCGCGGTACCCAGGTCAATGGACAGGTCATTGGAAAACATGCCACGAAATTTTTTCAACATACTAAGGGATAATCCTGAAAGCTGGGGCGGAAAACAAAATCCGCTTACTTTACCAACCACACGCAGCAGCGACAAGGCGCAAAAATCATCTGCAACGGTGAAAATTTGTGCAGTACGTTTCCTGATGTTACAAAATCATCCCCTGACTCCCTCAGGGCTGAATAAACAGTAGCGTTCCCCACTGACGTTTGTAACCCGTTAAAGGTCGTTCACTGGCTTTTTGCTCGACATACTCAAAGCTACAGGCGCGATATTCTACGTGAAAACAGCGTAAACGGCAGGTCAAACAGAGTATCTTTGCAAATATTTTTTCACGTTGGTGTCAAGCGGTTGAGAGGCAGCAAAAAAATCCCCCTGACCACCCATCACACCGCGCTCTGTTAACATCTGCCATTCACTTCTGGAGCGCACGCCCGTGGCAAATACTTGTGTTCGCGTTCCCTTGCATGCTTCTACCAGACTCTGTACCAGCAGCTGGTTTTCCGTACGCTTCTCAATATTCCTTACCAGCCCCGGATGTAGCTTTAATAACTCCACATCCAGCTCCTTGATCCAGTTGGTACTGACCAGCGTTAAACCTGCCTGAGTCACCGCCACACGCGCACCGAGCGCATTGATCAAACGTACTACCGGACGTAACCGGCTGATGTGTTGACCTACATCAGCCTCAGCAAGTTCAAAAATAATGTGTTTGCGTTGCGATTTTTCGCATTGCATTAATGTATCACGCAGCCAGCGCTGAAAACGTGGGCGTATTAAGGACTCAACGGTAACCTGTAATGCCAGGCTCTCTTCAGGCCAAAAAGATAAAAACGGAATCAATCGGGTAATTTGCTGGCGGTCATACTCTTCGGACAGGCCAAATTGCAGGACCATCGGCAGATATTCCGCCGAGATAACCTCTTCCGAACCGTCAAAAATACGACACATCAGTTCACGGTGATGAACGTTGCCGTTTTTCATGACCGCGGGTTTTTGATAAATACGTGGTCCACCGCGGCTAAGCATTTGCTCAATCAAAGTACGCCAGCGCACATTACCACGCCCTTTTTCCGGCAGCGAGTCATCGTAAACCGCCCATCCGTTCGCCCCCTGCAACACGGCGTTGCGGGTGGCCGCTTCCGCATGTTCCATCACCTGTTGTGTGGATTGTCCGCCACGCCAGGCGCAGATCCCCATGTGGACCATATCGTCCCTGTCGAGCATTTTGCTCTGCGGCAGCGCATCCACCGCCTTCAGCAGCTGGCTGGCGATGCTTTCCGACTCCTTCAGCGTACGATGAGGCAACAATACGGCAAAGTCGCTGCGGTGATAGCGGGCCAGCAGCGCGCCCGGGTAGCGCATAATAAAGGTGGAGAGCAGGTTGATCAGCGTAAAGAGATTTTCTTCCGCAGCCCGCTGTCCCCAGGTATCGCGCAGGAGATCGAAATCGGGCAGGCGAATCATCATCACCACCCCGTGTGTCCCCACTTTTTCTGAATCGTCGAGCAGCGTCGCGAGTTGATTATCAAAGAAAAGACGGTTGTTAAGGCCAGTTTTATTATCCTGGGCGGCATAAGAGCGAATCAGCGTATCCATTCGGCTGCGCTGGTCGCTGGCAAACTGGATTTCCGAGAGCAGCGTATCCAGCGCGCTGCTGGCGCGTGACGGCCACTCATGGACCGAGCCACGCACCTGCGGACCGCGTTCACCGTTAAGGATCCGCACGGAGCGCATCTCCAGCAGCTCCTGGCCGGAGAGCTGTCGGCGCAGCCAGCGGACCGCGAGAAAAATCAGCAGGACGATAAACGCAACGGCGACGGTGAGCGGTGCGGTGGTCATCATTGAACGAAAATAGCTCGCCATCGGATCGAGGTAGACCATGTGTATGGTCATCCCCGGATTTTTCAGGGAATGCACCGTCACTTCCCGATACTGGCTCACCACGCCCGCGGGGCGATAGCTTCCCGGCCGTTCGTGGCTTAAAACACGATGCTTTCCCTGCAGAATGTCGATCTGAACAATATCAACAGGTACCATCAACTCATCGAGCTCACGGGAGAGCGCCGGTAGCGGTGTCGTCAGCAGACGCGCATCAATCACCGATGCAACAGACTGTACCCGGTTAACCAGCTTGTCCTGAATGGCGGTGTAAAAGCTCAGGGAGCAGCCCATAAGCGTGACAAAAATGGTAAGCCCCGTCAGCAAGGTGATAAAAGCCGAGAACTTCGTCGTTAATCGCATCCTTGAGATTACTCCGTGGGTTGATGGGGTAGCGAGTAAGCGCTAACTTGCATTCCAAATGCGGCATACTACCAAATCGAGTGTATCTGGCAATTTATTGCGTTAAATCGGCATTGCGTTTCCCTGAGCGAGTATAGTCTTCAGAAATTATTTTCCAATCATCTGAGTCGAGAGGACCCCGTATGCAGGCTTTGATCTTAGAACAGCAGGACGGCAAAACGCTTGCCTCAGTGCAGGCGGTTGAAGAGAGTCGCCTGCCGGAAGGCGAAGTAACCGTCGACATCAACTGGTCCAGTTTAAATTATAAAGATGCGCTGGCGATTACCGGTAAGGGTAAAATCATCCGAAATTTCCCTATGGTGCCGGGGATTGATTTCGCGGGCCGGGTTCATACCAGCGAGGATCCGCGCTTCCACCCGGGCCAGCAGGTGCTGCTCACCGGCTGGGGCGTAGGTGAAAATCACTGGGGCGGGCTGGCAACGCAGGCGCGCGTGAAGGGCGACTGGCTGGTGCCAATGCCGAAAGGCATGGATGGCCGCAAGGCGATGATCGTCGGTACGGCAGGCTTTACCGCCATGCTGTGTGTGATGGCGCTGGAAGAGGCGGGCATCCGCCCTGAGTCGGGTGAAATTGTCGTCACCGGTGCCAGCGGCGGCGTGGGCAGCACGGCTGTCACGCTGCTGCACAAGCTGGGCTATCAGGTCGCGGCGGTTTCCGGTCGTGAAAGCACCCACGATTACCTGCGCCAGCTCGGCGCCAGCCGCATTCTCAGCCGTGACGAATTCGCCGAAACTCGTCCACTGGAAAAACAGGTCTGGGCAGGCGCGGTGGATACCGTCGGTGATAAAGTGCTGGCAAAAGTCCTGGCGCAGATGAACTACGGCGGCTGCGTGGCAGCCTGTGGACTGGCGGGCGGATTTGCCCTGCCCACCACCGTGATGCCATTTATTTTGCGTAACGTCCGCCTGCAGGGTGTGGATTCCGTGATGACCCCAGCGGCTCGCCGTACGCAGGCATGGGAACGTCTGGTACGCGATCTGCCGGAATCTTTCTATACCCAGAGCGCAACGGAGATAACCCTCAGCCAGGCGCCGGAATACGCCAGTAAGATCATGGACAACCAGTTCCACGGTCGTGCGCTGGTGAAAATCGCCTAATCTTCAAATTTTCGTGACATATTCGCGCGAATCCCTCTCCTCCGTCATGCTTAGGAAAACGCATGACGGAGGATGCCATGAAAAACCGAAAACTGACGGAAGCCGACGTAACGTCCGAGTCTGTCTTTATGTTACAGCGCCGCCAGATCCTGAAAATGCTTGGCATCAGCGCCACAGCCCTGACGCTCTCTCCGGCGGCACACGCCGACCTGCTCGACTGGTTTAAAGGCAACGATCGGCCGAAGGCCCCTTCCGGCGCCCCGCTCACCTTTGCGAAACCCGCCCAATGGCAAAACAAACTGACGCTGACGCCAGAAGATAAAGTCACCGGCTACAACAACTTCTACGAATTTGGTCTTGATAAGGCCGATCCTGCCGCCAACGCCGGTAGCCTCAAAACCGATCCGTGGACGCTGAAGATTGATGGCGAAGTGGCGAAACCTCTGACGCTGGATCATCACGATCTGACCACCCGTTTCCCGCTCGAAGAGCGTATCTACCGCATGCGCTGCGTGGAGGCCTGGTCGATGGTGGTGCCGTGGGTCGGCTTCCCGCTGCATAAACTGCTGGCGATGGTTGAGCCCACCAGCAACGCAAAATATGTCGCTTTCCAGACGCGCTATGCGCCGGACGAGATGCCAGGGCAAAAAGACCGGTTTATCGGCGGCGGGCTTGAGTATCCGTATGTGGAAGGGCTACGTCTCGATGAGGCGATGCACCCGCTTACCCTGCTGACCGTTGGCGTGTACGGCAAGGCGCTTCCGCCGCAGAACGGCGCCCCCATTCGTTTAACCGTACCGTGGAAATACGGTTTCAAAGGAATTAAGTCCATCGTCAGCATTAAGCTCACCCGCGAGCGTCCGCCCACCACCTGGAATCTGGCGGCTCCGAACGAATACGGCTTCTTCGCCAACGTGAACCCGCATGTGGATCACCCGCGCTGGTCGCAGGCAACCGAGCGGTTTATCGGTTCCGGCGGTGCGCTGGACGTGAAGCGTCAGCCCACGCTGCTGTTTAACGGCTATGCGGATGAAGTGGCCTCGCTGTACCGTGGCCTCAATTTACGGGAGAACTTCTGAGTGCGTTTAACGGCAAAACAGATTACCTGGCTGAAAGTACTGCTGCACCTGGCCGGGTTACTTCCTTTTATATGGCTGTTCTGGGCCGCCAGCCAGGGGCTCTTTAGCGCAGACCCGGCCAAGGATATCCAGCATTTTACCGGTCGGATGGCTCTGAAATTTTTGCTGGCCACCTTGCTCGTTTCGCCGCTGGCGCGCTACGCTAAACAGCCACTATTGATACGCACCCGTCGGCTGTTAGGGCTATGGTGTTTTGCCTGGGCGACGCTGCACCTCACCAGCTATGCCCTGCTGGAACTGGGAATTAACAATCTGGCACTGCTTGGCCGCGAACTGGTGACACGCCCTTATCTGACGCTGGGTATTGTGAGCTGGGTGATTTTACTGGCGTTAGCGCTGACCTCCACGCAATATGCGCAGCGAAAACTGGGCAGGCGCTGGCAGCTGCTACACAACTTCGTCTATCTTGTCGCGATCCTCGCCCCCATTCATTACCTGTGGTCGGTGAAGATCCTCTCCCCGCAGCCGGTCCTGTACGCACTGGCCGCCGCGGCGCTTTTAGCATGGCGTTACAAGAAGTTCCGCCAGTGGTTGCGATAGTTCGCGAAACTGTGCGTTTTCCCGCATATTCCCCGTCAACCGCAAATCTTTTTCGGATAGCGGTTGATAATCTTCCCTGATAAGACCAGTATTTAGCTGCTAAATGCTACGAAATCGTTATAATGTGCGACCTTGGTTCGCCTGACAGCGGTTTTAAGCCTCTGAAAAGGTGACATTTGCGTTTCGAAGGTATATTTTGTTTTTTACCCGAAAATCGCAGGAGATAGCGGCATAATGACTGATAAGTTCCATATCTTAGTTTTGAACGGACCGAACCTGAACATGCTCGGCACCCGTGAGCCAGAGAAGTACGGCACGCTGACATTGAGTGAAATTGTTAACCGTCTGGGAACGGAAGCAGCGTCACTGAATGTGGATTTGGACCATTTTCAGTCGAATGCGGAGTACGCAATCATCGACCGTATTCATCAGGCTAAAGACAATGTGGACTATATCCTGATCAATCCGGCCGCGTTTACGCACACCAGTGTTGCTATCCGCGACGCACTGCTCGCGGTGAGTATCCCGTTTATCGAGATCCACCTGAGTAACGTGCACGCCCGAGAGCCGTTCCGCCACCATTCGTATCTGTCAGATATCGCCGCTGGCGTTATCTGTGGACTGGGCGCAGACGGCTATTCATACGCTTTACAGACAGCGGTAAAACGCTTGTCACAATCACACTAAACAAGAGTACGGAACCCACTCATGGATATTCGTAAGATTAAAAAACTGATCGAGCTGGTTGAAGAATCAGGCATCTCCGAACTGGAAATTTCTGAAGGCGAAGAGTCTGTACGCATCAGCCGTGCAGCCCCAGCCGCTAGCTTCCCGGTAATGCAGCAGGCTTATGCTGCGCCAGTGCAGCAGCCTGCGCTCTCCGCAGCCGTTGCGCCAGCAGCAACTGAAGCCGCACCTGCCGCTGCAGCAGAAATCAGTGGTCACATCGTACGTTCCCCAATGGTTGGTACTTTCTACCGCACCCCGAGCCCGGACGCGAAGGCGTTCATCGAAGTGGGTCAGAAAGTCAACGTAGGCGATACCCTGTGCATCGTTGAAGCGATGAAAATGATGAACCAGATCGAAGCAGACAAATCAGGTACTGTGAAAGCGATTCTGGTCGAAAGTGGTCAGCCGGTTGAATTTGACGAGCCGCTGGTCGTCATCGAGTAACGAGGCGTACATGCTGGATAAAATTGTTATCGCCAACCGCGGCGAGATCGCACTGCGTATTCTTCGTGCCTGTAAAGAACTGGGCATCAAGACCGTCGCTGTGCACTCAAGCGCGGATCGCGATTTAAAACACGTATTGCTGGCGGATGAGACGGTCTGTATTGGCCCGGCTCCGTCCGTAAAAAGCTATCTGAACATCCCGGCTATCATCAGCGCCGCTGAAATCACCGGCGCGGTGGCAATTCATCCGGGTTACGGCTTCCTCTCTGAGAACGCCAACTTTGCTGAGCAGGTTGAACGCTCTGGCTTCATCTTCATCGGCCCGAAAGCCGACACCATCCGCCTGATGGGCGACAAAGTGTCTGCAATCACCGCGATGAAAAAAGCCGGTGTGCCAACCGTACCAGGCTCTGACGGCCCTCTGACCGACGACATGGATGCTAACCGTGCTCATGCTAAACGCATTGGCTACCCGGTTATCATCAAGGCGTCCGGCGGCGGCGGCGGTCGCGGTATGCGCGTTGTGCGCAGCGATGCTGACCTGGCGCAGTCCATCTCCATGACCAAAGCTGAAGCGAAAGCCGCTTTCAGCAATGACATGGTATACATGGAAAAATACCTGGAAAACCCACGCCACATCGAAATTCAGGTGCTGGCTGACGGTCAGGGTAACGCGATCTATCTGGCAGAACGTGACTGCTCCATGCAGCGTCGTCACCAGAAAGTGGTCGAAGAAGCGCCAGCACCGGGTATTACCCCGGAACTGCGTCGCTACATCGGCGAGCGTTGCGCCAAAGCGTGTGTCGATATCGGCTATCGCGGGGCGGGTACCTTTGAGTTCCTGTTCGAAAACGGCGAGTTCTATTTCATCGAAATGAACACCCGTATTCAGGTTGAACACCCGGTTACCGAAATGATCACCGGCGTTGACCTGATCAAAGAACAGCTGCGTATCGCAGCCGGTCAGCCGCTGTCCATCAAGCAGGAAGAAGTTGTGGTGAAAGGCCATGCGATCGAGTGTCGTATCAACGCCGAAGACCCGAACACCTTCCTGCCAAGCCCGGGTAAAATCACGCGTTTCCACGCGCCGGGCGGCTTTGGCGTGCGTTGGGAATCTCATATCTACGCAGGTTACACCGTACCGCCGTACTATGACTCAATGATCGGTAAACTCATCTGCTACGGCGAAAACCGTGACGTGGCGATTGCCCGCATGAAGAACGCCCTGCAGGAGCTGATCATCGACGGTATCAAAACCAACGTTGATCTGCAGATGCGCATTATGAGCGACGAGCACTTCCAGAATGGTGGAACCAACATCCACTATCTCGAGAAGAAACTCGGTCTTAACGAGAAGTAAGACTGCGCGCACACGAAAAGGCCGGATTATCCGGCCTTTTTTATTTCTGGGGCCTGGAAAGCCTCATCATGTACAATCCCCGCTTTCTTCATCCACAAGGGACAAAAAATGGACAAACGTTTTGTTCAGGCCCATAAAGAAGCGCGCTGGGCGCTGTGGCTGACCCTTCTCTATCTCGTCGCATGGTTAGTAACTGCTTACTTACCGAATTCAGCATCCGGCATAACCGGCCTGCCGCACTGGTTTGAAATGGCGTGTCTGCTGGTACCGTTGATTTTTATTTTGCTCAGCTGGCTGATGGTGCGCTTTATCTTCCGCGATTTCCCGCTGGAGGACAGTGATGCAAACTGAAATCATCACCGTACTGGTTGTCTATTTGATCGTGGTATTTGGCCTATCTTTCTATGCCATGCGCAAACGCAGTACCGGATCGTTCCTGAGCGAATATTTCCTCGGCAGCCGTTCCATGGGCGGGTTTGTGCTGGCGATGACGCTGACCGCCACCTACGTGAGCGCCAGTTCGTTCATTGGCGGGCCGGGAGCCGCATACAAATACGGCCTGGGCTGGGTATTGCTGGCCATGATTCAGGTGCCCACGATTTGGCTGTCACTGGGTATTCTGGGCAAAAAATTTGCCATACTCGCTCGCCGCTATAACGCCATTACGCTGAACGACATGCTGCAGGCGCGTTATCAGAGCCGCGCGGTGGTCTGGATTGCCAGTATCAGCCTGATTGTCGCCTTCGTCGGCGCCATTGCCGTTCAGTTTATTGGCGGCGCGCGCCTGCTGGAAACGGCGGCGGGTATTAAGTACGAGACCGGTCTGCTCATCTTCGGGATCACGATTGCGCTGTACACCGCGTTTGGCGGTTTCCGCGCCAGCGTGCTGAACGACACCATGCAGGGCATGGTGATGCTGATAGGTACTCTTGTGCTGCTGGTTGGCGTCATCTACGCGGCCGGCGGGTTACACAATGCGGTGCAAACGCTGGAACAGATCGATCCTAAGCTGGTCAGCCCTCATGGTGCTGACGATATCCTGACGCCCGCGTTTATGACCTCCTTCTGGGTGCTGGTTTGCTTTGGGGTTATCGGTCTGCCGCACACCGCCGTGCGCTGTATCTCCTATAAAGACAGCAAAGCCGTTCACCGCGGGATTGTGATTGGTACCGTCGTTGTCGCCCTTCTGATGCTGGGCATGCATCTGGCGGGCGCGCTGGGTCGAGCTGTATTACCTCACCTGACCGTGCCGGATCAGGTGATCCCAACGCTGATGGTGCAGGTTCTGCCGCCGTGGGCCGCAGGTTTATTCCTTGCTGCACCGATGGCGGCCATCATGTCGAACGTTAACGCGCACCTGCTTCAGGCTTCCGCCACCATCATCAAAGATCTGTGGCTTAGCGCGCGTCCGGCTAAAATGCATAATGAGCAGAAGCTGAAACGCATCTCAACCTGGACCACGCTGGTGCTCGGTATTCTGATGATGCTCGCCGCATGGCGTCCGCCGGAGATGATCATCTGGCTGAACCTGCTGGCATTTGGTGGGCTGGAAGCGGTATTCCTGTGGCCGCTGGTGTTAGGGCTCTACTGGGAACGCGCAAACGCGGCGGGCGCGCTGAGCGGCATGATCGTCGGCGGTGTGCTGTATGCCGTCCTCGCAACGTTTAAGATTCAGTACCTGGGCTTCCATCCGATTGTGCCTTCGTTACTGCTAAGTTTACTGGCGTTTGTGGTGGGGAACCGTTTCGGTCAGCCTGTCCCACAACCCGCTATGATTTCTACTGATAAATAAAGAGTTTTGCCATGCCGTGGATCCAACTAAAACTGAACACAACCGGCGCTAACGCCGAGGAACTGAGCGATGCGCTGATGGAGGCCGGCTCGGTCTCTATCACCTTCCAGGACACGCATGACACGCCGGTCTTTGAGCCGCTGCCGGGCGAAACCCGCCTGTGGGGCGATACCGACGTTATTGGCCTGTTTGATGCCGAAACCGATATGAAAGAGGTGGTCGCGATTCTGGAAAACCATCCTCTGCTGGGCGCGGGATTTGTGCACAAAATCGAACAGCTGGAAGATAAAGACTGGGAACGCGAGTGGATGGATAACTTCCACCCGATGCAGTTCGGCAAACGTCTGTGGATCTGCCCAAGCTGGCGCGACGTCCCGGACGAGAATGCGGTCAACGTGATGCTCGACCCGGGCCTTGCATTTGGTACCGGCACTCACCCAACCACATCCCTGTGCCTGCAGTGGCTGGATGGTCTCGATCTGGACGGTAAGACGGTGATCGACTTCGGCTGTGGATCCGGGATCCTCGCGATTGCCGCCCTGAAACTGGGCGCAGCTAAAGCCATCGGGATCGATATCGATCCGCAGGCGATTCAGGCCAGCCGCGATAATGCCGAGCGTAACGGCGTGTCCGATCGTCTGGAGCTGTATCTGCCGGATGCGCAGCCAGACGCCATGAAAGCCGATGTGGTGGTCGCAAACATTCTGGCGGGCCCACTGCGCGAGCTGGCCCCGTTAATCAGCGTGCTGCCCGTTGAGGGCGGTCTGCTGGGGCTTTCCGGTATTCTGGCGAGCCAGGCCGACAGCGTGTGTGAAGCCTACGCCGATCTTTTCACACTCGACCCGGTGGTTGAGAAAGAAGAGTGGTGCCGCATCACCGGCCGTAAAAAATAAGCATTTGGCGTGGTCATCTGACCACGCCTTTCGCCCTCTGATTATTCTCTCTCCCTCTGCCATTCTTCGGTAAAATAACCATACAAATCATGTTGATTTGTATTATAAAAATTCACCGGAAGAATATGATGAAACACATTACAGGCAAGGCAGCGCTGCTGGCGCTGAGCATGGTTTCGGCTTCAGCATTCGCATCACACTGGAGCTACGAAGGGGAAGGTTCACCGGAACACTGGGGCGAGCTGGACGAGGCATACAAGACCTGTCAAAGCGGGATGAACCAGTCTCCGATTAATATTGATTCGACCGCTAACGCCCATCTCCCTCCGCTTAAAACACACTACATTGATGGCCCTGTCGGGCTGACAAACAATGGCCATACCATTCAGGCCAGCGAAAAAGCAGATACCCGCAACACGATAACCCTGGACAAGCAAACCTGGACGCTACAGCAGTTCCACTTCCATGCGCCGAGCGAAAACACCGTGCACGGCAAAAAGTACGCGATGGAGATGCATCTGGTACATAAAAACAGCGCGGGTGAGCTGGCCGTGGTGGCCGTCATGTTTGATAAAGGTGCTGCGAATCCCGAGCTGGAAAAGCTGTGGAATGTGATGCCTCAGCAGGCTGAACAGAATGTATCGATTGAGAAGGAGCTCAACCTGAACAAACTGCTGCCAAAGGTGAAAACTTACTGGCGCTTTAGCGGCTCCTTGACCACGCCACCGTGTTCTGAAGGGGTCACCTGGATCGTGCTCAAACAGCCGTTAACCCTCTCAGCAGAACAGCTTGAGAAATTTACTCATACCA
The DNA here is from genome assembly GCF_008122455.1 of Enterobacter sp. C6. Taxonomy (NCBI): domain Bacteria; kingdom Pseudomonadati; phylum Pseudomonadota; class Gammaproteobacteria; order Enterobacterales; family Enterobacteriaceae; genus Enterobacter; species Enterobacter sp. C6. The sequence goes on along the minus strand of NZ_QPFW01000234.1, from coordinate 14,870 downwards.
TGCATCACGATAATAACCGTCCGGTACAGTCGCTGCACGGGCGCGTTGTGGTCGAATAAGACGCATTTTTCGCATGACGATCATGTTCTAAAATGCGACGCAGATCGCAAAGAAGTGGGGAAATCTGCTGCTAAAAACAGCAGATTATCCCGCTTCATCGAAGCATTTATTCAGAAATGATGAGAAGTTACGGGAAATTGTAAGCGCCTATAAAATAACCATTCTCGTATAACATAATGATTTAAATAATGAATAATTTTGAACGGAAAGATTGAGCGGCGATTCCTTGATCTACAACAGTGGATTGTTCAAAGTTTGGCCTTTCATCTCGTGCAAAAAATGCGTAATATACGCCGCCTTGCAGTCACAGTATGGTCATTTCTTAACTCATGCGCATCGGACACCACCAGCTTAGAAATCGCCTGATCGCAGCCCCTATGGCAGGTATTACAGACCGGCCGTTCAGGACGCTGTGCTATGAGATGGGAGCCGGTTTAACCGTATCCGAGATGATGTCGTCTAACCCGCAGGTTTGGGAAAGCGATAAATCCCGCCTTCGGATGGTGCACGTTGATGAACCAGGTATTCGCACCGTGCAAATTGCCGGAAGCGTGCCTGAAGAGATGGCAGATGCCGCGCGGATTAACGTGGAAAGTGGTGCCCAGATTATTGATATCAATATGGGGTGCCCGGCCAAAAAGGTGAATCGCAAGCTTGCAGGTTCAGCCCTTCTGCAATACCCCGACCAGGTGAAAGCTATCCTGACGGCGGTTGTCAGCGCAGTGGACGTTCCTGTTACGTTGAAGATTCGCACGGGTTGGTCGCCGGAACACCGTAACTGTGTAGAGATTGCCCAACTGGCCGAAGACTGTGGCATTCAGGCCCTGACCATTCATGGACGCACTCGCGCCTGTTTGTTCAACGGTGAAGCTGAATACGACAGCATTCGGGCAGTTAAGCAGAAAGTTTCCATTCCGATTATCGCGAATGGCGACATAACTGACCCGCTTAAAGCCAGAGCTGTACTCGACTATACGGGAGCTGATGCTCTGATGATAGGACGTGCCGCTCAGGGAAGACCCTGGATCTTCCGGGAAATCCAGCATTATCTGGACACTGGGGAGCTGCTTGCCCCGCTGCCTCTGGCAGAGGTTAAGCGCTTGCTTTGTTCGCATGTTCGGGAACTGCATGACCACTACGGTCAGGCAAAAGGGTACCGAATTGCGCGTAAACACGTCTCCTGGTATCTCCAGGAGCACGCTCCAGATGACCAGTTTCGGCGCACATTCAACGCCATAGAGGACGCCAGCGTACAGCTGGAGGCGTTGGAGGCATACTTCGAAAATCTTGCGTAATGAAATAAAGAGCTGACAGAACTATGTTCGAACAACGCGTAAATTCTGACGTACTGACCGTTTCTACCGTTAACTCTCAGGACCAGGTAACTCAAAAGCCCCTGCGTGACTCGGTTAAACAGGCACTGAAGAACTATTTTGCTCAACTGAACGGTCAGGATGTTAATGACCTGTATGAGCTGGTACTGGCTGAAGTTGAACAGCCACTGTTGGACATGGTGATGCAATACACCCGCGGTAACCAAACCCGCGCTGCGCTGATGATGGGTATCAACCGTGGTACTCTGCGTAAGAAACTGAAAAAATACGGCATGAACTGATACTAATCAGTTAAATGCTTGTTTAAAAAGGCGCTCTTCGGCATGGGAAAGCGCCTTTTTTATTACCTGTACCTCTCCGTCAACACAGTGTAAACCTTCGCTTCTCCCGCTTTTAAACCACGGTTTTTCGTGTATATTTTTCCCCACCCTACAGGCGCTCTTCTCGCGGAATGACACAATGATTCGTAAATACTGGTGGCTGATTGTCTTTGCAATCTCCGTTCTCATTTTCGATGCACTCCTGATGCAGTGGATTGAACTGATGAGTACCGAAACCGATAAGTGTCGCAATATGAACTCCGTCAATCCTCTGAAACTTGTGAACTGCTCCGAGCTCGACTAACCGCCCGATTGCGCAAATCACACCATTATTACCCACTAAAAACGGGGATTTAAATCCCTTTGAGCCATTACCTGACGGTGATAATGTCTCGCCCTTCTCAACCGCTCTAGCGTAACCCCACACTCGAGTAGAACCGTCCATGCTGGTCAGCCAATACAACCATATCCTTGTCGTCCTCTCCTTTGTTGTTGCCATCCTTGCGGCGTATACCGCGCTGAACATGGCTGCACGCGTCGCCGGGAGTGAGGGCGTCGCTGCCCGCGTCTGGCTGGCTGGGGGCGGTATTGCAATGGGCATTGGCGTGTGGGCGATGCATTTTATCGGCATGCTGGCGATGGACCTCTCCATGAGCATGAGCTACAACGCCACCCTGACAGTGTTATCCATGGTCATCGCCGTGGGTTCATCGCTGTTTGCGCTATGGCTCGTGAGCTGCGAGCAATTACGCCTGCGCCGACTGCTGCCCGGCGCGCTGGTGATGGGGAGCGGTATTGTTGCTATGCATTACACCGGCATGGCGGCGCTGGAAGTGATGCCGGGGATTATCTGGGACAAGGGCTGGGTGACCATTTCGGTCGCGATTGCGCTTGCCGCTTCTCTCGCGGCGCTATGGCTGACCTTCCGCCTGCGTCGCGAAGCCGCGCAGGTCGTGCTGATGCGCATGGGGGCCGCCATCACGATGGGGATTGCCATTGCTGGTATGCACTATGCCGGGATGAAAGCGGCGCAGTTTCCCATGTCCACAATGGTTCATCATGAGGGGATTAACGGGAGCTGGCTGGCGGTGCTGGTCAGCGTTGTCGCCCTCTCTATTCTTGGGATTACCCTGCTGGTGTCGATGCTGGATGCCCGCCTTCAGGCACGTACCGCCCTTCTGGCCTCGTCGCTGGCAGAAGCTAACCGGGAGCTCGCTCAACTGGCGCTGCACGATACCCTGACGCGTCTGCCCAATCGTATCCTGCTGGAAGACAGACTCGATCAGGCCATCAGCAAAGCCGATCGTGAAGGGAATCACTTTGCCCTGATGTTCATGGATCTCGACGGCTTTAAAGCCATCAATGACGCCTACGGGCATGATGTCGGTGACAGGCTGCTGGTCGCCGTTACGCAGCGTCTGCTGCTTCTCCTGAAAGGCCAGTTCACCCTTGCACGTATCGGCGGTGATGAGTTTGTTCTGCTGGCGGAGGGAGAAGGTCCGGACGACGCGGCATCGCTGGCAAATTCGCTGGTCCGCGCGATCGATAGCCCGTTCAATCTCGGCCCCTATGAACTGGTGGTGACTCTCAGCATTGGTATCGCACTGTACCCTCACGACGGCAAAACTGAGCGTGAACTGATGTTTAATGCCGACGCGGCGATGTATCACACGAAGCATATGGGCCGTAACGGTTACCACTTTTTCCAGCCCTCTATGAACACCCTGGCGCAGACCCATCTCCAGTTAATGAACGATCTGTGGATGGCGATCGATCGCAATGAGCTGCGCCTGCTGTATCAGCCAAAATTTCACGCCCCCGCGGGTCCTGTCCTCGGATTCGAGGCGTTATTGCGCTGGCAGCATCCTAAGCAGGGGATACTGACGCCGGAGCTTTTTCTGCCGCTGGCGGAAAAAACGGGGCTGATCATCCCCATTGGCAACTGGGTGATTAATGAAGCCTGTCGCCAGCTGCGGGAATGGCATCTTCAGGGGCATCAAAGCTGGTCAATGGCGGTAAACCTGTCGACACTGCAGTTTGAACAACCTTCGCTGGTGAAAACGGTTCTCGACTGCCTGGCTCTTCACCATGTGCCACCGGAAATGTTGATCCTCGAAGTGACGGAAACCACGGCGATGAGCAACCCGGATGAGAGCGTACGGGTGCTGACAGAGCTAACGGATGCGGGCGTGAAGGCCTCCATTGATGATTTTGGCACCGGATATTCGAGCCTGCTGTATCTCAAGCGGTTACCGGCCTGTGAATTGAAAATCGACAGGGCGTTTGTGAAAGAGCTCAGCGGCGAAAGCGAGGATGCCACTATTGTCTCAGCGATTGTCGCCCTTGCCAAAACGCTTAACCTGAAAGTCGTGGCAGAAGGTGTAGAAACCGAAGCACAGCAAGCCTTTTTAACCGAGCTGGGCTGTAACACCCTTCAGGGTTATCTGTTAGGTAAACCCACCAGCGCGCAGACCATAGAAGCACTTTGTGCCCGAGGGGAAATGTTACCTGGCGCTGAGCTGTAAGCATCCTCATCAGGCGACACGCGAATGACAGGGAGTGTCGCCAGTATGCTATCAACCAGAGCGGGAGCCTGCTGATAAAGATTAAAACTGTCGTTATTCATTAACCAGTTTTTAATTATTCCGCTAAAAAAACCGTGGAATACAATCAAGGTGAGATCAACATTCACCTTTGGCGAAATGATATTCTGCGAAATACAGGTCTCCAGCGTGGTGCGTAGCGTGTCATCATTGAATCCAATGCGGTTTCTGATTTCACGCTCTGAAATCATATCACTGCTAAATTCACACTTATGATACAGAATTTGTAAAAGCGCACATTGCCGGGGTTCACGGGCAATATACTGCAGCGCAGTAATAAATTGCTCACGAAGTTTTAACAATGGGTCGTCGCTATCGGAAAGGGAAAGCCTGTCACGAATAATGTCGCGAAGCGGTAATTGCTGTTCCCAGATGGCATTAAATATTTCTGATTTGCTGGTGAAGTGCCAGTAGATCGCGCCGCGCGTCACCTTTGCAGCATCAGCGATATCCGTCAGCGTCGTACTGGCTACGCCACGCGTCGCAAACTGTCCTATAGCCGCCTCAATCAGCTGCTGCCGGGTTTGTTGAGCCTCTTCTTTCTTTTTACGCGCCATAGGCAACTACTCGTTACTCACAAGGTTTAAAGGTAATATTGCGTTCATGCAAATGTAAGTATTCACTAAAATCCGTTTTAATTTTGCACAAAAAAAGTCACCCCTCTTAATTTATAATTAATACAAATACATCGAGCCAATTAAATTAACGGGATGAATAACCAAACAACATAAACCCCATTTACCTGATTAACATGCCTGAAGTATATCCCGGAATGGACCAGGTCTGATTCTGATTTTCTCCAGAAGCATGGTCATTCGCACTTATAAATTAAAAAACATTAAATACCCTCATTATTATACGCAGCTACATTTTATTTTTTATCCCTCTGCCCCAGCTACCGGTTCGCGGCATATATCGGTTAATGGGTATTTAAAGGAACAGTAATGACGAATCATTTCAGACGCTTGCCCTTATCCGGTTTCATTGTCTGCGCGGTACTGCTCACTGGATGCGATGGTCAGGAAAATCAACAACAACACCTGCAGGCGCCTCAGGTCAGCGTGCACATTGTGAAAAGCGCACCTCTGGCTGTCACCACTGAACTCCCGGGCAGAACAGATGCATTTCGCGTTGCGGAGGTTCGCCCTCAGGTTAGCGGTATTATCCTTCGCCGCAACTTCGCGGAAGGTAGCGATGTAAAAGCGGGTGAGTCACTTTACCAGATTGATCCTGCGACCTATCAGGCAGCCTATGACAGCGCGAAAGGCGAACTGGCGAAGGCTCAAGCGGCGGCCAATATTGCGCACCTGACGGTAAAACGCTATCTCCCGCTGGTAGGCACCCAATATGTCAGTAAGCAGGAGTATGACCAGGCCGTGGCGACGGCTCAGCAGGCAGATGCCAGCGTGGTTGCCGCGAAAGCCGGCGTTGAAAGCGCACGTATCAACCTTGCCTACACCAAAGTGACCTCTCCTGTTGATGGTCGTATCGGGAAATCCAGCGTGACCGAAGGGGCACTTGTGACGAACGGACAGGCCGCAGCGCTGGCAACGGTCCAGCAGCTCGATCCGATTTATGTCGATGTCACCCAGTCCAGTAATGATTTTATGCGCCTGAAACAGACGAGCCTGCAAAAAGGCGATACCGCCAGCAGCGTTGAGCTACTGATGGAGAACGGGCAGCCCTACCCACTGAAAGGCACCTTGCAGTTCTCTGACGTCACGGTCGATGAAAGTACCGGCTCGATTACCCTGCGCGCCATTTTCCCGAACCCTCAGCATATGCTGTTACCCGGCATGTTTGTTCGCGCCCGCATAGATGAAGGTACCCAGCCGGACGCGATTCTGGTTCCCCAGCAAGGCGTGACCCGCACACCGCGAGGTGATGCTACCGTCCTGGTGGTGAACGATAAAAACCAGGTTGAGCCGCGTACCGTCGTCGCCCCGCAGGCAATTGGCGATCGCTGGCTGGTGACGGAAGGGCTGAAAAACGGTGACCGCGTGATTGTCAGCGGGCTACAGAAAGTCAGACCAGGGGTAACCGTCGTCGCCACGCCGGATACCACCACGACTCCAGCCGGTTAAGGGACGACGACATGGCTAACTTCTTTATTCAGAGACCGGTTTTCGCCTGGGTACTTGCCATCATCCTGATGATTGCAGGCGGGCTGGCCATTCTCAAACTTCCGGTCGCACAGTATCCGACCATCGCCCCTCCCGCCGTGGCGATTTCCGCGACCTACCCGGGAGCGGACGCTCAAACGGTGCAGGATACCGTGACCCAGGTTATCGAACAGAACATGAACGGTATCGATAACCTGATGTATATGTCCTCCACCAGCGATTCAGCGGGTAACGTCACCATCACCCTGACCTTCGAGTCAGGAACCAACCCGGACATCGCTCAGGTGCAGGTACAGAACAAGCTGCAGCTCGCCATGCCGCTGCTGCCGCAAGAGGTTCAGCAGCAAGGGATTGGCGTGGAGAAATCCAGCAGCAGCTTCCTGCTGGTCGCCGGTTTTGTTTCTGACAACAAAAATCTCACGCAGGATGACATCTCTGACTATGTCGCCTCAAACGTCAAAGATGCCATCAGCCGCACGTCTGGCGTCGGTGACGTTCAGCTGTTTGGCGCTCAGTATGCGATGCGCATCTGGCTCGACAGCAACGCGATGAATAAATACCAGCTGACGCCGCTGGATATTATCAACCAGCTGAAAACCCAGAACGATCAGATAGCGGCAGGCCAGCTGGGTGGAACGCCGTCCATTCCCGGGCAACAGCTGAATGCCTCGATCATCGCGCAAACCCGCCTGAAATCGCCGGAGGAGTTTGGCCGCGTGACGCTCAAGGTGAACCAGGACGGCTCGATGGTTCATCTGAAGGACGTAGCTCGTATTGAGCTGGGCGGCGAAAACTACAACATGGTCACTAAAATCAACGGGCAGGCGGCAACCGGTCTGGGGATTAAGCTGGCAACCGGGGCAAATGCGCTGGACACTGCGGCAGCCATCAAAAGCAAGCTGGCGCAGCTGCAGCAGTTCTTCCCACAGGGGCTGAAAGTTGTCTATCCCTATGACACCACGCCTTTTGTGAAAATCTCCATTCACGAAGTGGTGAAGACCCTGTTTGAAGCGATCGTTCTCGTTTTCCTGGTCATGTACCTGTTCCTGCAAAACCTGCGGGCGACGCTCATCCCGACTATCGCGGTGCCGGTCGTTCTGCTTGGCACCTTTGCGGTTCTGGCGGCGTTTGGTTTCTCCATCAATACCCTGACGATGTTCGGCATGGTGCTGGCGATAGGTCTGCTGGTCGATGACGCTATCGTGGTCGTTGAGAACGTCGAACGTGTCATGGTCGAGGATAAGCTGCCGCCGAAAGAGGCCACGCAGAAGTCGATGGAGCAGATCCAGGGCGCACTGGTCGGGATCGCCATGGTGCTCTCGGCGGTCTTTATTCCGATGGCCTTTTTTGGCGGCTCGACGGGGGCGATCTATCGCCAGTTCTCGCTGACTATCGTTTCCGCTATGGCGTTGTCCGTACTGGTTGCGCTCATCCTGACGCCCGCACTCTGCGCAACGTTGCTTAAGCCCGTATCCGGCGACCATCATGAGAAAAAAGGGGGCTTCTTCGGCTGGTTTAACGCGCTCTTTGATAAAAGCGTGGAGCACTACAGCAACAGCGTGAGCGGTATTTTGCGTAAGACAGGGCGCTATCTGGTGGTGTACGTCATTATTGTCGGTGGGATGGCGGTACTCTTCCTGCGCCTACCCACCTCCTTCCTGCCCGAAGAGGATCAGGGGGTGTTTATGACGATGGTTCAACTCCCGGCAGGTGCAACCCAGACGCGTACTCAGCAGGTCCTCGACCAGGTTCAGGACTACTACCTGAACAAAGAGAAGGCGAACGTTGAATCCGTCTTTACCGTAAACGGCTTTAGCTTTAGCGGCCAGGGTCAGAACTCCGGTATTGCATTCGTCAGCCTGAAGCCCTGGGAGGAGCGCCCGGGGTCGGAAAATGGTGTCGAAGCCATTGTGGGTCGCGCGACGAAAGCCTTCAGTCAGATTAAAGATGGCCTTGTTTTCCCGTTTAACCTGCCTGCAATTATTGAGCTGGGTACCGCCACGGGCTTCGACTTTGAATTGATCGATCAGGCTAACCTGGGGCATACCCAACTGACTCAGGCGCGTAACAAACTGCTCAGCATGGTGAAAGAGCACCCTGATCTGCTGGTTCGCGTGCGCCCTAACGGTCTTGAAGATACGCCTCAGTTCAAACTGGATGTCGATCAGGAGAAAGCCCAGGCGCTGGGCGTCAGCCTTTCTGACGTCAACCAGACGATTTCGACGGCATTAGGTGGCACCTATGTGAACGACTTTATCGATCATGGGCGCGTGAAAAAGGTCTACGTACAGGCCGACGCCAAATTCCGTATGTTGCCAGGCGATATTAACAACCTCTACGTGCGCAGCGCGAATGGGGAAATGGTCCCGTTCTCTGCCTTTAGCAATGCTCATTGGGTCTATGGTTCACCTCGCCTGGAGCGCTATAACGGGATGCCCTCTATGGAGATCCTCGGTGAATCAGCCCCGGGTAAAAGTACCGGTGAGGCCATGGTTATGATGGAAAGTCTCGCGGCAAAACTGCCTTCCGGCATCGGCTATGACTGGACCGGAATGTCCTATCAGGAGCGGCTCTCGGGTAACCAGGCGCCTGCACTGTACGCCATTTCGCTGATCGTGGTGTTCCTGTGTCTGGCAGCGCTGTATGAAAGCTGGTCCATTCCGTTCTCCGTTATGCTGGTTGTACCGCTGGGGGTCATTGGGGCGCTTCTCGCAGCGTCGCTGCGCGGGTTAAACAATGACGTCTATTTCCAGGTCGGCCTGCTGACGACGATTGGTTTATCGGCGAAAAACGCCATCCTGATCGTCGAATTTGCTAAAGACCTGATGGAGAAAGAAGGCAAAGGCATTATTGAAGCCACGCTGGAAGCATCCAGGATGCGCCTTCGACCGATCCTGATGACGTCTCTGGCCTTTATCCTTGGCGTCATGCCGCTGGTGATCAGCTCCGGGGCCGGGAGCGGCGCGCAAAACGCCGTCGGTACGGGCGTTATGGGGGGAATGCTTTCCGCAACGCTTCTGGCGATTTTCTTCGTGCCCGTCTTCTTTGTGGTTGTTCGACGACGGTTTACCCACCATAAAGAGTAATATTCCCCCTAAAAGGCACCTTTGGTGCCTTTTTTATTTTTAACATAAACAATGAATTACGCTTTACATAAAGGCAGTGTTAAAAATATGATGATTTGCATTAAGTAAAAACAGTCTCTTGCAGCTCCATAATGTCTCCATTAATTCCTCCTGAAACCGATTTTTCTCCACGATTTTTACAAACTACATAATTTGAGATTATTCCTCGTGTAACGAGGACTTATCCCGGTGGTAAAATAACCTCCAGTTCGTTAATAGCCCTCCTGGCTTTATAGCGGATGAGAAATAATACTGAGGTAACATCATGAAAAGATTCATTTCCGTTGCACTTCTCGCTGCGCTGCTGGCTGGTTGCGCGCACGACTCTCCATGTGTACCGGTTTACGATGACCAGGGCCGACTGGTTCATACCAATACCTGTATGAAAGGCACCACCCAGGATAACTGGGAAACTGCGGGTGCTATCGCTGGCGGTGCTGCCGCAGTAGCGGGTTTGACGCTGGGTATTGTTGCCCTGACGAAGTAACATCTGTTGAGAAAGCGCGGCTCTGGCCGCGCTTTTGCTTTTAATGAGTGCAGTATTTTCAAATAAGTAAAAAAATAGCCCCGTATTTATTCACGTAATTAATCTAAGCCTGAAGTCAGTCACAGCTTTTTCGCATACTCATTCAAATTACTTATTCTATCGTGATGATTTTCACACATTAATATTATTGAATACCATGCCAATATTCACTCTGGAAACTATCTCCCCTTTTTCCTGACCCGACGCATAACTTTTGCTCCGATTTGTGGCACAGGTTGTAATTTCGCACCATTTCAGGGCGCTCGTTTTATTTAAGCCTGTCTACACTCAGCATTAAGCGTTCACTCGTCTCTTATTTTGTCGAACGCAAAACTGGCATTACGTTTGCTTTATAAACGTTGGCCAAAGCCACAGACAGGTTAAGCGTTTAAAAACGCCTCTATAACGATAAATTTCGCCACACAGGATGCATTATGAAAAAGACGATGATAGCCAGCCTGGCCGCTGCAGGCATGTTGTTTGCCGTAGCCGGTCAAGCCCATGCGGGAACGACACTGGATGCCGTTAAAAAGAAAGGTTTTGTTCAATGCGGTATCAGTGACGGTTTGCCTGGCTTCTCTTATGCCGATGCGAACGGCAAATTTACCGGTATCGATGTGGACGTCTGCCGTGGCGTTGCGGCCGCCGTTTTCGGTGATGACAGCAAAGTAAAATATACCCCGCTGACGGCGAAAGAACGCTTTACGGCGCTGCAGTCCGGAGAGGTCGACATGCTCTCCCGTAATACCACCTGGACGTCCTCACGTGATGCAGGCATGGGGATGTCATTTACGGGCGTGACCTATTATGACGGCATCGGCTTCCTGACCCACAATAAAGCAGGCCTGAAAAGCGCCAAAGAGCTGGATGGCGCCACCGTTTGTATTCAGGCGGGCACCGATACCGAGCTGAACGTCGCCGATTATTTCAAAGCAAACAACATGAAATACACGCCAGTGACATTCGACCGCTCGGATGAGTCGGCCAAAGCGCTGGAGTCCGGCCGTTGCGACACGCTGGCCTCTGACCAGTCACAGCTGTATGCCTTACGTATTAAGCTGAGCAACCCGGCAGAATGGATTGTTCTGCCTGAAGTGATCTCCAAAGAACCTCTCGGACCGGTCGTACGTCGTGGCGATGAAGACTGGTTCTCCATTGTTCGCTGGACGCTGTTCGCCATGCTGAACGCAGAAGAGATGGGCATCAACTCGAAAAACGTTGATGAGAAAGCCGCTAAGCCATCCAACCCGGATATGGCACACCTGCTCGGTACAGAAGGTGATTTCGGCAAGGATCTGAAGCTGGATAACAAGTGGGCCTACAACATCATCAAACAGGTGGGCAACTACTCTGAGATCTTTGAGCGCAACGTGGGATCGGAAAGCCCGCTGAAGATCAAACGCGGCCAGAACAATCTCTGGAACAACGGCGGTATTCAGTACGCGCCACCGGTACGTTAAGTCATAGCTGTAACGGGCACTGCTCAGGCAGTGCCCTCTCCAGAGTCATGGTTACTGAGGTTTCTTTATGTCCCATCGCCGCTCAGCCGTAAAAGGATCGCTATCCTTTTCTCATCCCGCGGTCCGCGCCTGGCTATTCCAGATTATTGCTATTGTTGCGGTTGTTCTCATCGCCGTGTATCTCATCCATAACACCATTACCAACCTGAATAATCGTGGCATTACCTCCGGTTTCGCGTTTTTAGATCGCAGCGCGGGGTTTGGCATTGTCCAGCATCTTATTGATTACCAGGAAGGTGACACATATGGACGCGTGTTCGTGGTCGGTTTGCTGAATACGCTGTTGGTATCGGCGCTTTGTATCGTCTTCGCGTCGATACTGGGCTTCTTTATTGGCCTGGCACGTCTTTCTGAAAACTGGCTGCTGCGGAAACTGTCGACTGTTTATATCGAGACGTTTCGCAATATCCCCCCGCTCCTGCAGATCTTCTTCTGGTATTTTGCCGTATTGCGTAACCTACCCGGCCCCCGTCAGGCCGTCGACGCGTTTGAGCTGTTTTTCCTGAGTAACCGTGGGTTGTCCATTCCTTCTCCTCAGACGGGTGAAGGGCTGTACGCTTTCATTGGCGCGATTGTGATGGCGCTTGCTCTTTCAGTTGGCGTATTTCGTTTTAATCGCAAGCACCAGATCAAAACCGGTCAGCTTCGTAGAACCTGGCCAACGGCTGTGGTTCTGATCGTTAGTCTCCCGCTATTGGCACACTGGCTGTTTGGGGCTGCGCTGCACTGGGACATTCCCCATCTGCGTGGCTTTAACTTTCAGGGTGGGATGGTATTAATTCCCGAGCTGGCAGCGCTGACATTGGCGCTGTCGATTTATACGTCCGCGTTTATCGCAGAGATTATCCGTGCCGGGATCCAGGCCGTACCTTACGGACAGCACGAGGCGGCACGCTCGCTGGGATTACCCCATACCGTGACGCTTCGCCAGGTCATCATTCCGCAGGCTTTACGGGTCATCATCCCGCCCCTGACCAGCCAGTATCTCAATATTGTCAAAAACTCGTCGCTGGCCGCTGCCATTGGTTACCCGGATATGGTGTCACTCTTCGCCGGAACCGTGCTTAACCAGACCGGACAAGCCATTGAAACCATCGCCATCACGATGTCTGTCTATCTGATCATCAGCCTGGTGATTTCACTGCTGATGAACCTTTATAACCGTCGTATAGCACTGGTCGAGCGCTAAGGATCTATGATGACAAAAGCGATACTGTCGCACTCCTCGCGCCCTGCCAACTCGACAGGTGGACGTTTCATTCTCTGGGCGCGTAAGAATCTGTTCTCCAGCTGGAGTAACAGCCTGCTGACGATTGTCTGCCTGTGGCTCATGTGGGAATTGATTCCTCCGCTGCTGAACTGGGCGTTTTTACAGGCCAACTGGGTCGGTTCAACCCGAGCAGACTGCACAAAAGCCGGTGCCTGCTGGGTGTTTATCCACGAGCGATTCGGTCAGTTCATGTATGGGTTGTATCCGCATGAACAGCGCTGGCGGATTAATCTGGCGCTGGTTATCGGCCTGCTCTCTGTCGCAGCCATGTTCTGGAAAAAGCTGCCTCATCGCGGACGCTATATTGCCGTCTGGGCAGTGGTTTATCCGATTATTGTCTGGGTACTGTTGTATGGCGGTTTTCTGGGGCTGGAACGCGTAGAAACACGCCAGTGGGGCGGTCTGACGCTGACGTTGATTATCGCTTCAGTGGGGATAGCCGGTGCTCTGCCGTGGGGGATTTTACTGGCCCTGGGGCGGCGTTCAAAAATGCCGATCGTACGCGTGCTCTCCGTTATCTTCATTGAGTTCTGGCGCGGCGTACCGCTTATCACCGTTCTGTTTATGTCGTCGGTCATGCTGCCGCTGTTTATGGCAGAAGGGACCACCATCGACAAGCTGATCCGTGCCCTGGTGGGGGTGATTCTCTTCCAGTCCGCCTATGTCGCTGAAGTTGTGCGCGGAGGTCTGCAGGCGCTGCCTAAAGGCCAGTACGAAGCGGCGGAATCACTGGCTCTCGGTTACTGGAAAACGCAGGGACTGGTCATTCTTCCACAAGCACTCAAGCTGGTCATTCCAGGGCTGGTCAACACGATCATTGCCCTCTTCAAGGATACCAGCCTGGTGATCATCATTGGATTGTTCGATCTCTTTAGCAGCGTGCAGCAGGCAACCGTTGACCCTGTCTGGCTGGGTATGTCCACCGAGGGATATGTCTTTGCAGCTCTGATCTACTGGATCTTTTGTTTTAGCATGTCGCGCTACAGCCAGCATCTGGAAAAGCGCTTTAACACCGGGCGTACACCGCACTGAGGAAATTATGAGCCAAATAACTATGACACCCGCCGACGCGATGATTACGCTGGAAAACGTGAATAAATGGTACGGACAGTTTCATGTCCTGAAGGACATTAATCTTAAGGTCAAGCAGGGAGAGCGCATTGTCCTGTGCGGCCCTTCCGGATCCGGGAAATCCACAACTATTCGCTGCATTAACCATCTTGAAGAGCATCAGCAAGGACGCATCGTGGTTGACGGTATCGAGCTGAATGAAGATATCCGCAATATTGAACGCGTTCGTCAGGAAGTGGGAATGGTCTTTCAGCACTTTAATCTGTTTCCGCACCTGACCGTTCTGCAGAACTGTACGCTTGCACCGATTTGGGTACGAAAGATGCCGAAAAAGGAAGCGGAGGCATTAGCCATGCACTACCTGGAGCGCGTACGTATCGCAGAACATGCGAATAAGTTCCCTGGCCAGATATCGGGTGGCCAACAGCAGCGTGTGGCTATCGCCCGTTCTCTGTGTATGAAACCGAAAATTATGCTGTTTGATGAACCGACATCTGCCCTCGATCCTGAAATGGTTAAAGAGGTTCTGGACACCATGATTGGGTTGGCACAATCCGGCATGACCATGCTGTGCGTGACGCATGAGATGGGGTTTGCGCGAACCGTGGCCGACCGGGTGATCTTTATGGACCGTGGGGAGATTGTTGAGCAGGCGCCGCCGGATGAGTTCTTTGCCCATCCGAAGTCAGAACGTACGCGAGCATTCCTGTCGCAGGTGATTCATTAGTCGTTTGCTCTGCCGGGTGGCGGCTTCGCCTTACCCGGCCTGCCGTTTTTTCGGCGCACAAACGCAAAAAGGCCATCCTTTCGGATGGCCTTCTCACTTATTTGATGTCTGGCAGTTCCCTACTCTCACATGGGGAGACCCCACACTACCATCGGCGCTACGGCGTTTCACTTCTGAGTTCGGCATGGGGT